>JAPKEI010000243.1 GCA_028872685.1 Verrucomicrobiota bacterium
CGAGATCACAGTCATTAACAGCGCCACCGGTGTGGAAATCTTCCGGGAAACGATCACCGGAACCTCCACCGTGCGTGTGGGCAACGACCTCACCGCAGGTCAACGCCAGGCGGTGCCCATTATTGCCGCTAAATTGGCAGAACAAGCCGTACTACATTTTGTGGATGGTGATTGGGGTGATGCTGACAAACCGGGTGAAGGCCAACCGGCAACGCCATAGTTCCCCGAAAAAGGTTGCCCGCTCAACGCCCATGACACAAACTTTGGGCGATGAAAAATTCTGTCGCTTGCCTTGCTCTCACGCTCGCCTTTTCCCTCTCCGCCAGTGATTGGCCGCAATGGCGCGGTGTGAATCGTGATGGCATTCTCCACGGCGAACCCGCCCTTGCCAAACTTCCCGCGAAGCCCGCCGCGCTTTGGCAAATCCCCATCGGTAAAGGGCAGGGCGGTCTCTCGCTTGCCAAGGGCACGCTCATCGTGCTGCACGAAACTTCCGTGGACATGCAGCAATGGGAAACCGCCGCCGCCATCAACAGCACCACCGGCAAAATAATTTGGCAAACCCCGTACGGCCTCTCGTGGCAATACACCAACGTGTACGGCCCCGGCCCGCGCACTGCGCCGCTCATTGATGGCGACCTGCTCTTTTGCCAAAGCGCCGCGGGCGTGCTCGCTTGCATTTCTATGGATGGCGGCAAACTGCTTTGGAAAAAAAACTACGGCAAAGATTTTGGTGCCAAATGGTTTGGCGGTAACGCCCCTGGCAGCAACGGCACCGCCGCCAGTCGCCACGGCAACAACGGCCAACCGGTCACCGATGCCAAATATATTTATGCCCCCGCCGGCGGGCACACCGGCGCCAGCCTCGTTTGCCTTGAGAAAAAAACCGGCAACCTCGTTTGGAAAAGCGGTACCGACTACGCCGCTTACTCCGGCCTGATGCGCGGCAAGCTCGCCGGCGTGGAACAAATTGTAATGGTCACTGCCGCCAATATGATCGGCTACCGTGCCAAGGACGGCAAAAAACTCTGGAGCGTCCCCGTAAAAACCGGAGCGGCGCGTAACATCGTCACGCCCATTTTTCACGGCGACACCGTCACCATGGCCAGCCATACCTTGGGAACGTTCCAAATTCGCATTCGCAATAGCGGCGACGGCCAAATCGCGGAGGAAACCTGGCGCAACCGCGATGCTCGCACTAACATCACCACGCCCGTTTTGAAGGATGGTTTCTTGTACGGCCTCGGCACATCTCGCGGACGCAATTCAGCGTTCGTTTGCATCAATCATAAAACCGGCAAAACCGAATGGACTGAGCCCGGCTTCACTGATTACGCCTCCGTGATATCAATGGGCGACACATTGCTCATCCACGGTTCACACGGCACAGTGACATTATTGAAAGCCACCCCCACCAAATTCACCCAACTCGGCCGCATCGAAAACGCCAGCCAAACCTCATGGACCTTCCCAGTCTACGCCGGCGGTGTGCTTTACATAAAAGACGGCCTTCGCGACGGCAAAAATAAGCTGACCGCCCTGAAGCTACGCTGACGGTTTCCACAATCCCGCCAGTTTGGGAGTGACAGGGGCGTGAGGGGTTCCGTATCGTGGGGCGTCGTTTATGAGCCATACCGAGCAATACATCGAGGCCCAAGCCGCCGCCAATGAGTTGGTGGATGTGCCGCAATTGGTTACCTACATCATTCAGGACGGTATCGACCACGGCGCGAGCGATATCCACATCGAGCCGTGGGAGGATATGACCGGCGTGCGTGTGCGCGTCAATGGCGTGCTGCAATGGGTGGTGGGCATCCCCAGCGATTTTCACGAGAATATCTGCGGCCGCTTCAAGGTGATGTCCAACATGAAAAGCCACGTGAAGGATCTCCCGCAGGATGGCAAGGCTGCGCCGGAAGAGTTTAACGGGGTACAGCTGCGCGTTTCCATTTTTCCCACAGTGTATGGCGAGAAAATCGTCTGCCGTATTTTTAATCCGGACGCCAAGATGTTTAACATCGAGTCGCTTGGGTTTGATGACGACACGCTGGAGCGCTTCAAGGAAATCGTTTCCAAACCCACCGGCCTCATCCTGCTCACCGGGCCTACCGGCTCGGGCAAGACCACCGCCATTTATGCCGCCATCGGGCACATTCTCGAAAAAGCCGGCAACGCCGTCGCCGTGTCTTCGGTGGAAGATCCGGTGGAGCAAAACCTTGATTGGGTCAACCAATCCTCGCTCAACGTGAGCATGGGCTACACTTACCCCTTGGCGCTGCGGTCGCTCATGCGGCAGGATCCCGAGATCATTATGGTGGGTGAGATTCGCGACGAAGAAACCGCCGACATCGCCATCAACGCCGGGATGACCGGTCACCTCGTCATCAGCACCCTCCACTCCGGCACCACCTCCGGCACCTTCGCGCGCCTCATCAATATGAACATCGAGCCGTTCCTGCTCGCCTCCACCATCATCGGCGTGCTCGGCGTGCGCTTGCTCCGCCAAAACTGTCTCCACTGCTCCGCCCCTTATCAGCCCGAAGCCTTTGCCATCGAGCAACTCCGCCAACATGAAGGCGGAGAATACGTCGAGCAAGTCCTCGAGAACGACAGCTTTTATCGCGGCACCGGCTGCACCGCCTGCAGCGGCACTGGCTTCGGCGGTCGCTCCTCCATCACCGAGCTGCTCACTTGCGATGCTGACGTCCGTGAGGCCGTCATGAAAAAGAAACCCACTTCAGAGATTCAAGAAATCGCCGTCAACGCCGGGATGACCACCCTCTGGGACGGCGGCCTCCAAATGGTTGTCGATCGCAAAACCACCCTCGAAGAAATCCTGCAAAAAGTTGCGGCAGACCAAGTGTAATTCTGTGCCAACTTCTTGTCGGGCATGTCTTTTCCACCTGTAGCCCGGGCCGTTTAGGCAACAATTCAAATTGCCCAATCCTCTAAGTATTTCTCAAATAAAATCTTGATTGCATTAACTTTGTAGTACAAAGTAAATGCATGAGCGCTCAGTGGGCCGAGGAGAATCTGAACACCATTCGCACCCTGATGGAAAGGGCCAGCGTCTATCGCCGCGCCCTTGCGCCGGTGGCCATCGCCGTGGGCGTACTGGGCATGGCGGCTGCCGGGTTGGCGGAACGGATGGGGTGGACAGGGCAAAATAATTTCGCTGGTTACTGGCTGGGCGTGGGCGTGGTGACTGTGTTGGCGGCGTTATTGTTGGTGCGGCGTCAGGCGTTGCAGGCGGGTGAGGAATTTTGGTCGCCGCCCACTCGCCGTGTGGCGCAGGTTATGGCACCGCTGTTACTCGCGGGGTTGGGCTTTGGTGTGTTGGAATTCTTGAACACGGGTGGCCGCGACAGTATTCGTCTGATTGCGTTGTGGATGGTTTTGTACGGTGGCGCACTTCATGCGGCGGGGTTTTTTATGCAGCGTGGGCTGAAACTGGTGGGGTGGATCTTTGTCATATCCGGCTCAATTTTTATGTATTTACACACAATTTACGACGTGAAATGGCTCGGCGAAGCAAATGCGAATTGGGTGATGGGTTGGGCATTCGGGATCAATCATTTGGCTTATGGGCTTTATTTGAAGCTGACGGCCAAACCTGTGGAGGAAGAGTGAACCCGGAAACCTTCCAGCATTTGGATAAAGTAATCCACGAGAAAGGCCGCATGGCAATTATGTCCATGCTCGCCGCTTCGGCGGAGCTTTCGTTTACCGAACTGCGTGATGCACTGCGGATGACTGATGGAAATGTGACCACCCACATTCGCACGTTGCAAAAGGCGGGTTACGTGGCGGTGGCAAAAAGTTTTCAGGACAAACGCCCCCTCACAACCTGCACCCTCACCGCTGCCGGCCGCAAGGCCTTTGGCGCATATGTGGGGTTGTTAGAAGGCATTGTGAAATCGGCGAAGCGGTTCGAGAAAAATTCCAAGCCCATTAAATCATCTAAACCGTCAAAAACCAAGAGGAGGAAATCTAATGACCACACAAACTTTGCACTACAAAGTTAACGCGTTCGAGAAGCCGGATTTGACAATCGTGCGCGCAGAGCATTTGGGAATGTGTTTTGGCGTGCGCGATGCCATCGCGTTGGCGCGGGGCGAAGTAACGGTGCACCCCCTCACGGTGCTCGGCGAACTGGTGCACAATGCTGCGGTGCTGGATGATTTGGAACAACGCGGCGTGCGGTTTGAAAATGAACCCGAACGTGTGGGTACCAAGGCTGCGATGATTACCGCCCACGGCGCATCCGATCGCGCGCGCGCCCGTGCGCAATCGGCGGGTTTGCAGGTGAGCGATGCGACGTGTCCCCTAGTGCATTTCGCACACGAGAAGGTTCGGGATTTAGCGGCGGCTGGGTTTCATCCGGTCATCATCGGCCGGAGCGGACACGTGGAGGTGCGTGGGCTTACGGAGGATTTGGCCGCGTGCGACGTTGTATTGAACGAGGTGGATATCGACGCGCTAGAAGACCGTCCGCGGTTTGGTGTGATGTCGCAAACTACCCAACCCATCG
>JAPKEI010000244.1 GCA_028872685.1 Verrucomicrobiota bacterium
GGGTGGTTCATCAGTTTTGGTTTCCTCTTCGGCGGCGAGTAATTTGCCCAGCGGCTCCCAGCCCTCGGCACCATCGTGCCACGCCAAATCGGTTTTGAGCAAGGTGCCCTCGTCTAAATATTGTTTGGCAATATCCTCCGGATACGGGCCGAATTGCTGGCCCTTCCGGGTGATGTGAATTTTCCGAGGCTCGTCCACCATACTTAAAACGTTGCGGACATTAAGCGAACCCCAACTATATTTCAATGCAATTGGCGTGACCTTTGCCGCGCAATCCGCCAAGACAAACCGATGCACACTATGGAGCAAGCCCGAGCAGAAATGCTGAAAGTCATCACGCCGTTGCCAGCGGAGGCTGTGTCGCTGGCGCAAGCGGCTGGTCGTGTGTTGGCAGGCGAGGTGCTGTCGGCGGTGGATCTGCCGCGCTTTGATAATTCCGCGATGGATGGCTATGCCGTGCGCGCTACCGATGCGGGCAAAGGCGCAAAGCTTCGGTGCATCGGCGAAGTGCCCGCAGGCAGTTCCTTTGAAAACGAAGTGGGTGCGGGCGAGTGCGTGCGGATTTTTACCGGCTCGCCAATGCCTGCCGGCGTCAACGCCGTGGTGATGCAGGAGGACACGCGCGTGGAGGGTGACACCATCGAAATCACCGACGGCGCAAAACCCTTCGAGCACGTGCGCTTGCGAGGCGAGGATGTGAAAGCGGGCGAAATCATTGGTAGCGCTGGCGAACGCCTCCACGGGGGGCGTTTGCAATTGCTCGGCAGCGCGGGCGTTGGCGAGGTGAGCGTACATCGCCAGCCCATCGTGGGTGTGCTGGCCACCGGCGACGAACTGCGTGAGCCGGGCGAGGACTTGGGCGCGGGCGGAATTCACGAAAGCAATCGGCTGGCGCTGGCTGAACTCATCCGCCAATGCGGCGCGGAACCGCGCGTGCAACCGCTGGTCCGCGACACGATGGAGGCCACGATGACGGCGTTGCAAACCGCTTTCGCCGAATGCGATGCGGTGGTCACCTCCGGTGGTGTGTCCGTGGGCGAACACGATTACGTAAAAGCCGCCTTTGAAAAACTCGGCGGTTCATTGGATTTTTGGCGCGTGAAAATCAAACCGGGCAAGCCGTTTGTATTCGGGCGACTGGTCGACAAGCCCCTCTTCGGCGTCCCCGGCAATCCCGTGTCGGCGTTGGTCACTTTTCTCGTTTTAGTGCGCCCGGCGTTGATGCAATTGCAGGGCGCGGCGGATTTGAATTTGCCGACCCACCCCGGAATACTCGCCGACCCCTTAGCCAATCGCGGTGACCGCCGTCATTTCATGCGCGTTCGAGTGGGCGCCCAAGGCACCGTGCACGCCACCGGCCTGCAAGCGTCGCACGCCGTCGGCTCGCTGGGTCAGTCGAATGGGCTCGTGGATGTGCCAGCGGAAACCAATCTGGCGGAAGGGGAGACGGTGGAGGTGTCGCGGTTTGCTTGATTTGGCTAGAGGTATTCTTTCAACTTTTCCTGATACTTGTGGTACAGCCCGCTGAGCACGATGAGAATTACGCCCAGCCCCATGAACGTGAGGATGCGCGGGACGCCGTCGAGTTTACTCCACGCGAGGAACACAAGGTTCGCGGTGGCGGCGAGCATAATGACGAGGCCAAAAATGCGGTGCGCGCGCTCGGCGGCGTAGAGGCCAAGGCCAATCAGGATGCCGGCCAGCAGACCCCAGGTGATGATGTCCAAATCGCCCGGCACCATGCGCGAGGCCCACACCCAAAGGCTGAGGTTCATGGCCACGATCACCAGTGCGTGGATGGCTTCGGGGATTATGTTTTTCGCGTCCCGCTTGCGGGCAAAATGTTGAGCGGCCAGTAACAGAGCAAAGGTGAGGCTGTCCAACACGACGGGGTGATTCCATTCGGTGGCGCATTGCCACCAGTACATCAGCCAACCCAACAAGCCGAAGGCGGCGCCCACGAGAATGCGCTCGAAGCGCTCCCGTCGCGACCATGCCACGGCATGTCCGATAGCCAACGCCGTGTAGGTAATGAACAGATATTCATGAGGCACAAAACTGTATCCCCACGTCAGCGCCAGTAACCAGCCGAACAGGAAGTACATTGAGGTGTTGGCCTTGGCCAATTTGGCGAGCGGACTTTGCTGATCGTCGATGAGCGTACGCGCGTGCAACATGAAATGGCTCATGCCGAGAATCGCCAGCCCTGGGATGAGCGCCAGCACCATTTCCTCTTTCGCGCCAATCTTGATCATCGACAACAGCGCGGCAACCATTAGCCATGCCTGCGCGGTGATGAGCGCGGGCGTCATGCGTGCCGCCAACGCACCGGCACTGAGGGCGATGCCAATGACGGGGAGCATCCACAGGCATTGTCGAGGGGATGCAAATTTGATGGCGACCACCAGCCCCACCAACACCGCCGTGGCTTGGGCGATGGCGCTGATGATTTTGCAAAGAGTAACCGAAAGATCGAGGCGTTGTTCCAACTCACCCCGCATAAAATCCAAGGCTGCGGCATTGGCCAACAGGATGACCGGCGCGATGAGGGCCAATGCCCAAGTGAGTTCGTTGCCTGGCAAAAAGATTTGTGGCACGACCATCGCTGCCGCTCCGCACAAGGCCAATTGGCCCGCGCCCAGTAATTGCGCTGAACGCAACGCCAAACCACACCCTACAAAGGTCAGGCCCAGACCCGCCGCGCAATACGAGGCATGAGCCAGTTCAAAATCCAACCCACGTAAAATCCATACTGAGGCGATGAGCAACAGGCCAATGGAATAGGCCCCTTGGAGAAAATGCCGGATGAGGGTTTCGCCGGCGATGTTCGCCGCATCTTCATCGCGATAACGCTGATGCCATTGTTGCGCGAGAAGGGCGATGCCCAGCATCAATGCAAACGCCCAACCCGGCGCGGGCTCTGATTGCTGAAAGGCATGCACAAACCACAAACCCATCGCCGTGATGAGGTACACTTGTGCGCCGCCGATCAGCGCTTTGATCCGCATCGGCCCCGACAGGAACAACGCCGCCAAACCCACCGTGCCGAGGGTCAGTACGTTGGCGATGGGAAATTCCTTGGGCAGATTCATCAGGCACGCCGCGTAACCCACGCCGAGGCCCAGCAACACGTAAACATCGGGCATATGCACGAGGGGATCGGTCTTCTCGCGAGCGGGCTCAAACCGTCGCGCCACCCACCCGCCCGCCAGTAACAGCATGCTGAGGAAGCCGCCCAGTTGAATCATGTCTGCACTGAAGTCGCCCTTTAATTCACTGAACGATTTTGCCAGTTCCCATCCACCGAACGCCACCGCCGCAAACGCCGCGCCCAAGCCCGCCCATTGCAGCAAGCGTTGGCCGCTGCGTAGGCCGAAGAATACAATTGTCACACTCTCCGCGCCCAACAACAGCGCGCGGAAATGTTCAGCTTGGTGCAGTGTCATGATTGCCAACGTGAGCAGCAGCCCCGCCTTGGCCAGCAGCACATCAGCCAGCAGCGGCTCGTCAGGCAATTGCCGTCGCGCCAGCTTGTGGAGTCCCACCAGCACCGCGCTGAGCACGAGCGGGAAGATCCAGTACTGCTCGCGCAACGCCGGCGTTTGCAGCAGGGTGATGGTGATGAGCCCAAAGAAAGCACCGTTGTTCAGGTTGATGAACGCGCTGCGTTGGGTCGCGGTCATTTGCTCGTGACGCGAAAGGAATCCCGCCAGCGTGAAAATAATCCAGTACGCCGTGAGAAATCCCGCGCCCTGCCAAAACTCCGCGCCGTTGCCAGCCGGATGCATAAATCGCCAATAAGCAAATCCGGCGAAGGTGGTGAAGAGACTCAGGAAAGATACGTTTGCCCAGCGATTGCGAATGACAAACACCGTGGCCGCGATGGCGAGCGCCACGTTGGAGAACAGTGTGAAGATCGCATGATCGCCGCCGGAGTCGTGGATGAGCGGGATGTACGAAGCAAAATACGCTCCGGCAATCGCGAACATGGCCATCACTTCCGATTGCCGTCGCGTGGCCAGGGTGATGATAAAGGCCGCCCAAGCGATCAGCAACAGACCCGCCAACACCGGGCTTTCAATCAATCCGAGGTATGGGCGCTCCACAAAATAAAGTGCGTACGTGGAAAAATATATTGCCGCCATGCCGCCGCCCGTGAGCACCTCCGAGTAATTCTTTAACACCTCAAACCGCCGGTGCAAAAACAGACCGGCGGCCATCATGCCAAAGCTCACCAGATATAAAAGAGAGGCGTTAACATAGGGTCGCAGCTCATCGGTGATGCCCCCGTAACCCATGCGTGCAAGATGCACCAAACCGGTGAGCACCAACACCACGCCCAGCCGCACTAGCCACACTTTTCCAATTTGCAATTCAAAGGAGCTTTTGGCTTTCGGCTCGGGCTCGGTTGCCGTGGTTGC
>JAPKEI010000009.1 GCA_028872685.1 Verrucomicrobiota bacterium
GTGACCAGTTTTGCCTTGGGATGCTCTTTTTCCAGCTTGGCGATGATGGCTTTGATGAGTTTTTTGTCGGACTTCACATCGATGACTTCCAACTGAAAAATCAGGGTGGCAAAGGGTGGAATATCCGCGCCCGCTCCGGCATCGCCAAAGCCAAGCTTGTGCGGGATGACGAGTGTGCGGTGCTCGCCTTTTTTCATTCCGGCGAGGCCTTCGGTCAAGCCATCGATCCGCAAATCTCCGCCAACGGGAATAACGAGAGGGTCTTTGTTTTTGCTGGAATCGTCGATGACCGTTCCATCGGCCAATGAGAATTTCAAATTCATTGTCAGCTTGTCGCCATCCTCGGGAACTTCGCCTTCGCCCGATTGAGTAATGATATAGCGCAAGCCGGTCTTCGACGTGACCATATCTGCTTTGTGCTTTTTCTTGAGATCAGCAACGAACTTCTTGATTTGTTCTGCGTCCTTTTTCATCTGAGCCTCGAATTTTACTGTCTTGGATTTTTCTTTATCTGTCATAAGTTTTTTGTAATGTGCCTCATCACCCTTAAACGCCTTGGCCTTCTCGCCTATGCGAATGATTTTCACACTGTTAAGCTTGTCGCCCTTGGCGATGGCGTTAACCACTTTTTGATCGGCTGGACCAACCACTTTACCAAACACTGTATGTTTTCCATCAAGCCAAGGGGTCGCTTTATGAGTGATGAAAAACTGGCTGCCGTTAGTAGCTGGGCCAGAGTTGGCCATAGAAAGAATACCGGGGCCTATGTGTTTTAAAGTGGGGTCAATCTCGTCGGCAAACTTGTAGCCCGGACCGCCTGTGCCTGTGCCCTGCGGGCAGCCGCCCTGAATCATGAAATCTGCGATGACACGATGAAAATTAAGCCCATCATAAAATTTTGTACCCTTGGGTTTGTTCGAATCTTTTGTTCCCTCGGCAAGACCAACAAAATTCGCAACCGTTAGCGGCGTTTTTTCAAACTCGAGCGAGAGCAGAATCTTGCCCTTGGTCGTGTTAAATTCCGCATACAAGCCATCGCCCAAGTCAGCCTTGGCGGGTTCTTTAGGTGCCGGAATATTAGCCACGGGCACCGCATTATCTGGCGCCGAGGCGATTGGGGTCGAGGTGATGGGGGCCGAAGTGCCTCCTCCGGTTGACGCGGCGGAATCCTGTTGGCTACAACCGGAGTACAATAAAAATGTCAACACAGCCAAAACGGCGGTGCCCAATGGTTTGAGAAACGGGGTACGCATAGCGCCCCCATCAAAGCGGATTTACAGCGAGAGGCGAGCCTTTTTTCCATATTTTGTGTTTTGGCGTGACAAATCTGGCGACTCGCCGCAGGTTGCCGCTTATGGACGATTCAATTGATGAAATGGCAGTGATCAGCACCGGTCAGGGAGAAATAGTGGTGGAACTTTGGGACGATGTAGCACCAGGCACGGTGGCGAATTTTAAGGAGCTCGCCAACAAATCGTTTTATGACGGCACCTGTTTCCATCGCATCGTGAAGGGCTTTATGATTCAGGGCGGCGATCCGAACACCAAGGATCCCGCGCTGGAAGACGACTGGGGCACGGGCAATCCGGGCTACCAAATTGATGCGGAATTCAGCGATCGTCCGCACGTGAAGGGCATCATTTCGATGGCGCGTTCCAGCGATCCCAATTCCGCCGGCAGCCAGTTTTTTATCTGCCTCAAGGCCGCCAGTTTTTTGGATGGTGAATACACGTGCTTCGGCGAGGTTATCAAAGGCATGGACGTGCTCGAAACGCTCGGCGATGTGCCGTGTGGTGGTGGTGGCGAAGGTAGCCGCCCCGAAGAACGGCAGGACGTGATGTCCATCACCATCGTGTCGCGCGAAGACGCTGGTGTGGAATGACCGGCTCCGAACAAGCCACTCTCGAACAAGCGCTGCAACAACTCGGCGTGCCTCCCGCCAAAGCTCCCCCGATGGCCACCCAACTCGACAAGCGTGCCCATCAACTTGCCAGCGAAGGTGGTCGCACTTACGAACAAGCGCTCATCCATTTATTGCAGCTTATGAAAACTGCACACGACGAACGCGCCAAACAAAATGTCTGACAAAATTCGTAAATGGGAAAAGCGCGGCACCCGACCGCTGAGTGACCATCGCATTTTTAAACTACGCGAAGATACCGTCGTCAACCCGCGCACTGGTAATGAACATAAAATGGTGGTTCTCGAGTGCCCCGACTGGGTGAACATCATCGCCCTCACGCCCGAGCGCAAGGTGGTGATGGTGGAGCAATACCGCCAAGGCAGCGAAACGGTGGAGTTGGAAATCCCCGGCGGAATGATGGACCCCCACGAGACCGATCCCGTGGTGACGGCGTTGCGGGAGTTGCAGGAGGAAACCGGCTACACCGGCGACAACGCCAGCGCCCGCCAAATCGGCGAATGCCTCGCCAACCCCGCCATCATGAACAACCGCGTCCATACCATCCTCGTTGAAAACTGCCATTGCACCCACGAGATGCAAATGGACGCCGGCGAGGATTTGCTAACCCGCCTCGTGCCCATCGAAGATTTACCGCGCCTCGTGAAGGAAAATAAAATCCGCCACTCAGTGATTTTGGCAGCGTTGCATTACTTCGCGATGGAGGAATAATTGAAAATCATCTGTTCCTCGCCGCTTCCTTTTTCTCTTCTAACTCTGATTCCAACGTTTTCTTGTCCGAGGTCAACTCGCGTTGTAATTGCTCGAGCGCTTCGAAATCGCCCACCGCCTCGGCTTCGGCGATTTTGCCGCCGAGGAATACTTCGCGCTCGGCGAGCTTGGATTGGTAAAGATTATCCAGCTCTGCCAGCTCGGCTTTGAGTTCGTCGCTGATTTTTTGGACGGGCGATTCTTTGTCCAGTTTTTCCATCGCCAGTTCGTATGCGCTTTTCATTTTAGTCCTTCTTTTTCTTCCACGGTTGTTCGGGGAACTTGGTGGGCAGTTTAATATTCTCCAGCTTGGGCTCCGCCATTTTCAAATCGCCCCCCCCTTCTGCTGCCGCCGTTGCCTCGGGGTCCGCTTTCCAGCCGGCAATCTTGGCCTGCAACCCGTGGTGTTCGGCGGTTTCTTTGTTGCCGCTCTTCATATAAGCAAGCGAAAGATTGGTGTGCACGCGCTGTTCATTAGTGTTGATGGCCTCAGCTTTGTGGCCTTCCTCGATGGCGGCTGCGTAGTTTTCCTGCCGATAAAACGCCATCCCCAGCGATAGCCGCGCCTCAAAATGCTCCGGCTCCACGGCTAAAACCGCCTCAAACCCCGCCACCGCCGCGGCATAATCGCCCGTTGTGTAGGCAAACACAGCGTCATCAAATTGGATTTGCAGATTTTCAGCCATCCGTTGGCCCG
This sequence comes from Verrucomicrobiota bacterium, assembly GCA_028872685.1. Classification (GTDB taxonomy): domain Bacteria; phylum Verrucomicrobiota; class Verrucomicrobiia; order Limisphaerales; family UBA1100; genus JACNJL01. The sequence continues at coordinate 3,369 of JAPKEI010000009.1, forward strand.
CAAGTGTGGGCGGAGCCTTTGATGGGAGCAAGACAGGAGTACCAATTTCGGCGGGGTGAATGACTTTGAGTGTTTCGGCGCTTCCCCCCGTTTTCCCGTGCCTTGGCGCGCAAAAAAAAACCGCGTCTTTTATGAATATCATTTGACAGGTTGCTTGATGATGATAGTTTCCCGCATCCCTTTGCAGGGAAGCCGGCGGCGCATGACCTAGTGGTAACTGCCGGCAATCTTATCCACACATTCAATGAGCGACAGTCCCGCGACCCAAGAGGTCGTTAGTGAGAGTCCAAAGGTCTCGAAAGTAACCGAGGCCGTCATCCGCATTGCCGGTAACTCGCAGGACGGCATCCAGTCCATTGGCGGTTTTCTCGCCCAATTGGCGGGCCGCAGCGAGCAGGAGGTGATGACATTTATGACCATCCCCGCCACCATCTCGGGCGGGCCGTCGATTTTTCAAGTGCGCATCGGCTCCGGCGAGGTGCTCACTTCCGGCGATGACGCGGATGTGCTGATGCCCTTCTACCAGCACAGCTATGAAAACCACATTGGTTTTCTGAAAGAAGGCGGCATCGTTTTGTACGATAGCAGCCACGTGGAGCCCGACCCGGAGTTGTTACAAAAATACCGCCACATCGGCTGCCCCATCGCGGAGCGGACGGTGGAGGCCATCGGCGGCACGGCCAAGGATAAGGGTAAAAATATTTTCGCGCTCGGGCTCGTGGCGCGTATGTTCGATCTCGATGCCGCCAAGCTCGAAGGGCTCATCGCCGAACGTTTCAAAGGCAAGGCCAGCAGCATCACCACCACCGCGCTCACGGCGTTTCACGCAGGCTATGGTTATCCCCTCACCACGCTGGAGGAAATTTACGCGTTTGAGGAACCCAAAGCACGTGATACCGACCAAGTCGTTTGCAACGGCAACGACGCGCTCGGCTACGGTATCCTCGCCGCCGGCGTGCGCTTCGGCGCGGGCTATCCCATCACGCCGTGGTCAGACATCATGGAGCTGCTCCGCCGCGAGCTGCCCAAATACGATGGAATTTTTGTGCAGTGCGAAGATGAAATCGCCGCCGTCTCGATGGCCATTGGCGCGGGCTGGGGCGGACGCGTGGCGGTCACCGGCTCTTCCGGCCCGGGCATTTCGCTGAAGGGCGAAGCCATCGGCTGGGCGGTGATGGCGGAGATTCCGCTCATCGTCATCGATGTCCAACGCGGCGGGCCATCCACCGGCATGCCCACCAATGTGGAGCAAAGCGATCTCAACATCGCGGTCTTCGGCGGGCACGGCGATTCGCCGCGCGTGGTCATCGCACCCTCCAGCGTGGAGGATTGTTTTTACACCGCCATCGAGGCAGTCAACCTCGCGCGCGAGTACAGCACGCCGGTCATCATTCTTTCCGACCAAGCCATCGCCACGCGCATCGAGGCTTTTGCGATGCCGAAGTTGCAGGAGCTTTGCCAAGATATTTCGCCCGACCTCACCCCGCGCGAGGATCATAAGCCCTACGACCTCTCCGCGCCTGATGGCATCACCCATCACGCCCCACCCGGCACTTATATTAAAAGCGGCAAATATCCAATCGCCACCGGCCTTGAGCACGACGAGATGGGCCACCCCAGCGGTTCGCCCAAGATGCACCAGGATATGTCCGCCAAACGCCGGAGCAAACTACAGGCGCTCAGTCGCAAATTGCCATTGCCAGAAGTGTTCGGGCCCGAGGAAGGCAACGTGCTGCTCATCGGCTGGGGCAGCACCCAAGGCAGCCTGCGCGAAGCCACCGAGCAAGCGCGCAAAGCCGGCGACAGCATTTCCTGCCTCACGATGCGCCACATCCATCCGATGCCCGAAGGCTTGGAAAATATCTTCGACGGCTTCAACCACGTGTTCGTGGTGGAAAACAACGACGAAGGCCTCTACGGCTACGGCCAACTCTGCGGCCTGATGCGCGCCAAATTTGCCAACCCCAAAATCGTGGGCATCAACAAAACCGACGGCCTCACTTGGCGCGTCAAAGACGTACTCGCCCACGTGCAATCAAAACTCGAAGAATTGAAAAGCTAATTCACACCATGAGCGCCACTGCAGAAATCATCCGCGAACCGCTGAAGAAAAAAGATCTTGCCGCCGACCACCCCACGTGGTGTCCCGGTTGCGGAGATTTCTCCGTGCTCGCACTCTACTTCAAGCTCATCCAAAACCGCGGCATCCATCAAGAGAAAATCGCCACCGTCGCCGGCATCGGCTGCAGCAGCCGCTTCCCCTACTTTGTGCAAAGCCACGGTGTCCATTTCATCCACGGCCGCGCCCTGCCCTTCGCCACGGGCGTCGCCATGAGTCGGCCGGACCTCGATCTCTTCGTTTTCGGCGGCGACGGCGACGCCTTCTCCATCGGCGGAAACCATTTCACCCATTGCGCCCGTAAAAACATCAACCTCACCTACGTGGTGATGGATAACTCCGTATACGGGCTCACCAAAAAACAAACCTCCCCCACTTCACCAATCGGGTTCAAAAGCAAAACCGATATGTGGGGCGCAGTCGATCAACCCATCAACCCCCTCAAACAAGCCATCGCCGCCGGTGCCACCTTCGTTGCCCGCACCACCCACACTAACCCCAAGCACCTGCTCGCGATGATGGAAGCCGCGATGGACCACAACGGCTTCGGCTTCATCGAGTGCTTGAGCGAATGCACCGAATTTTATAACGGCGCCTTCGACGCCAGCAACCCCCGCAAAGGCGGCGAGTTCCTCGAAGTCCCCGCAGACCACGATCCCACCAACGAAACCGAAGCCTACGATCTGGCCGGCCAACCCTTCCCCGGCCACTTCGGAATCTTCTACCAAGTCGATCGCCCCTCCAAACAAGACCGCGAAAAAACCATCAACGCCAAATTTCTGGAGAAAACCAAAGACTTAGAAGCCCACCAAATCCTCCAACAAAACTTCGACAAAATGAAGTAGCACGGTAGGGACGCGCCGCAGCGTGTACCTACCAAGGGAGAGGTAAGTCCTACCTTGCTCCATTTTTTTTTTGGAACTGCCAAGGGAAACCACTCTTTCAAATCTTGGCGTCTTTGCGCCTTGGTGGTTCAAATTTAATAAAACGTTACGCCGAGGATGATGCAGACGACTGCGCCAGCCAGCACGTCGTCCATGATTACGCCCCAGCCGTTGGGGAGTTTTTGAATAGTGTCGATGGGCCCGGGTTTCCAGATGTCGAAAAGGCGGAAGAGGGCGAAGGCGGCGAGGGCCCACGCGCCCCAGTTTTGGATTTCTGTTATGGCGATGAGGGTGGGTTGGCTGGGGCCGTTGAATTCCATGAGGGCGAAGATGCCGAGGAAGCAGATGGGGATGGCGATGATTTCATCAAGCACAACGCTGGGGGGATCTTTTTCGCCGAGGATGCGTTCGGCGTGTTCGCAGATGTGGGCGGAGATGGGGATGAGCAAAATGCATCCAGCGAGGTAAGCCCAGAAATTGCCGGGCCAGAGGAGCAGCGCGGTGAGGGGGAAACCTCCGAGTGTGCCGGCGGTGCCGGGGGCTTTGGGCACACGACCGAGCCAAGTGCCTTGAGCGATCCAGAGGAGCAGGCGGTCCATATTTTTACATATCCTTTATATAGAGATCGCGATTGCTCCAAAGATAGTGCACGCCGGAAATGGCGGTGAGAGCCACGGCGCCCCAAGTTGCGATGAAGGTGAACCAGATGCTCCACGGGCAGCCGGCAATTTGCCAACCGAAAAATTTCACCCACCCCTCGCCCCAACCGGGGTAGCTCACGAGGATAAGCATAGCGACGACGGCGACGAATTGGAAATTGGTTTTGCGTTTGCCGATGTTCTCGGCGGGGAGAACGACTTGTTTGTTGGCGGCGAGCAATCGCAGGCCGGTGATGGCGAGCTCGCGCGCGACGATGACGATGACCATCCACGCGGGGATGAGCGAGTGATCGCCAATGCCCGGCGCGGCAATGGCTTCTGGAAAATGATAACCAGTGACGTCGGTTTCGGGATTCATTTTCATTCCAACGAGCAAAATGAATCCGGCGGTAACGAGAATTTTATCGGCTAGGGGATCCATCAGCGCGCCGAAGTCCGACTGTAAATTGCGCCGGCGAGCGATGATTCCATCAGCGATGTCGGTCATGCCACCGATGAAAAATAACAGCGCGGCCCACGAAGTGTTATATGGCAACGTGTCCCACAGCACGATGATGACGAAGATGAGCGTGATGAAAAACCGCGAGGTGGTGAGTTTGTTGGGGAGATTCATCGCGTCCGTTTACATCCGCTCTGCAATCAAATCGTAATCCGTGTGACCCACCACGCGCACCCACGAGAAATCGCCCAGCGGAAGTTCGCCTTTCACATACACGCGGCCGTCGATGTCCGGAGCGTCGGCTTCGCCACGGGTGAGGGTATATTGAGCAGCATCGAGTTTCGGGCTTTTGCGGGCATTGTCCCGCATATGGCCGTGTTCCCACGAGCGGACGTCCGCGCCTTTGAGGTCGGCATCGGTGGCGAGGCGTTCGGCGAGCACGTTGAGCTTGGTGCCGACTTTGGCTTTGCCGCGTGTCCGGGAAATTTTTTTCTGCTCGGCCATCGCGGCGGCGCAGCGTTCTTTTTTGACCGCATCTGGGATTTGCCCGCGCATCCCACCCGCGCGCGTACCGTCTTCTTTGGAATAAGCAAACACGCCGAGCCGTTCAAATTTTGTCTCGCGAATAAACTCCAGCAACGTCTCAAAACGTTTTTCAGTTTCGCCGGGAAACCCAACAATAAACGTGGTGCGCAGGGCAATGCCGGGGATGCCATCGCGGATGCGACCGATGAGATCGCGGATGTATTGGCCATCGGTCTCGCGGCGCATTCGCTCCAGCATTACATCGTGGATGTGCTGCAGTGGGATGTCCACGTAACGCGCGACCTTCGGGCAATCGGCGATGGTTTTGATGAGTTCATCGGTCCAGTGCGCGGGGTGGGTGTAAAGCAGGCGAATCCAAAAATCGCCTTGCAGATTGTCAAGTGCCTGAAGCAGCGTGCTGAGGTTCGCGCCATCGGCGGGAAGATCGGCATTGGCGCGCGCGAAATTTTCAGGTGACGAAATGGTACGGCGATGGCCGGGGCGAAGGTCCATTCCGTAATAGGTGGAGTCCTGCGAAATGAGGTTCAGCTCTTTCACGCCTTGATCGATGAGCCGCTGCGCCTCGGCGATAAGGTCGGCTTGCGGACGGCTGCGATGACTGCCGCGCATTCGCGGGATGATGCAAAAACTGCACGGATGATTGCAGCCCTCGGCGATTTTGACATACGCCATATGACGCGGTGTGAGGCGGAAGCGCGGGGTTTCCACATCAGGAACGTACTCGGGGCGTGAATGAATTTCGCTAATGGGCGCAGGCGCTTTTTTGCGCGCGCGCTTGGGGGCGCCGTTGGACGGTTGCGAGGCGCGATGGTCGATGGCTTCGCGCACGATGCGGGCGACATCGGCGATTTGGTCCACGCCCATAAAGGCATCCACCTCGGGCATCAGCTTGGGGAGTTCCTTGCGGAAACGTTGTGGGAGGCAGCCGGAAACAATGAGCGCCTGGCCGGGGCGTTTGGCTTCGCGGTATTCGGCGGATTCGAGAATGGTGTCCACGCTTTCCTCCTGCGCGGTGTCGATGAAGGAACAGGTGTTGATGATCAGCGCGTCGGCTTCGGCGGGTTCGTTGGTGATCTCAAGCCCATCGGCCATAAGCGAGCCGAGCATCACTTCGGCATCGACAAGATTTTTGGCACACCCCAGCGAGATCAACCCCACGCGGGTGGGGGCGGCAACAGCATTGCGTTGGGACGAGCGGGCCACGGGCGCAGCCAGCCTAGTGATTCCGAAAATAAAATCAAGAGCCGGAATCAAGCGGAAGCAGATCGGCATCCGAAGCGGCATCGGGCGCGTAAAGGCCGGGGCCGATGTTTTTCAAATGATCGGTGCTGTCGAACTCGCGTTTCCATTTGACGCCATAAAAAACGCCGGCGGCAAGAGTCACAAACGCGAATACCGGCAGCACGAGCCGCCAGTTCACACGCGAGAAGGCGAGCATAATGGCGTCGAGAAACCCTGCGCGTAATGCGGCGTTACTGCCGTCGGGCTGGACACCCGAAGCTTGGCCCATTTCGGAATCGAGCTGGGCGAGCAGCGCCTCGGTGTCCAGCTTCAGCATATTCGAGTAACTGCGCACAAAGCCGCGCACATACGCCGGCGCGGCAAACTCCTCAAAGCGGCCGTCCTCCAGAGCCTGTACTTGGTCGGTCTTGAGCTGGGTCGTCTCCACCACCTCCGCCAGCGCCAAGCCTTTTGCTTCGCGTGCGTGTCTGAGTTGTTCGGCCACCGTTGCCACGCGACCAATCTAGCCTTGCGCAAGCGGCTTGTGCACAAAAAGTTATCCCAAAGACATTGTGAACATTGAGTGAACTGAATCTGGATTTTTTGAACCGCCAAGGCTCGAAGACGCTGTGATTTTTCAGAAATGGTTTTCTTTGTGCCTTAGCGGTTCAGTCTTATTCCGTGCCCGCAACATTTACAATGTCCGCGACTTCCGATAGGTTTTCCCGCCACATGGGCAAGGCAACCCTTCATGCGCTGGGTACGGGCGATGGCTGGGCCGGCGATTCGCGCGGGCACTCGGCATTCGTTTACCGGCTGGGCGGACGCACGTTGCTGGTCGATTGCGGCGAGCCGGTAAGCAGCCGCCTGCGTGCCGCTGGCATTGCGCCCGATGATCTCGATGGCATTCTGCTAACCCATCTGCACTGCGATCACGTCGGCGGATTTTTTATGCTGATGCAAGGATTTTGGCTCGAGAAACGCACGCGGGATTTAACCGTGCATATGCCCGCCGAAGGCCTCGAGCCCGTGCGCCGAATGCTGGATGCTGCGTTTATTTTCCGCGAACTGATGCCCGCCGAGCTCGACTTCGCCCCGATCACGGCCAACGAGCCATTGCAAATCGGCCCAGTAAAAATCACTCCGCACCCCACCACGCACCTCGAAACTTTGCGTGAACATTTTCAGGAAAAATATCCACAAGGCTTCGAGGCCTTCAGCTTTATTCTCGAAACCGAAGATACCCGAATCGCCCACAGCGGCGACATCGGCGGCGCGGCCGACCTCGAGCCTTTGCTCGCTCAGCCGCTCGATCTTTTCTGCTGCGAACTCGCCCACGTGGAACCGACTGAACTTTTCGGCCTCCTCGCCGGCAAACCCATCGGCCACGTCTGCTTCACCCACCTCTCCCGTCAACACCGTGAAAATCTCGAAGCCCTGAAAGCCCAAGCCGCCGAGGCGTTAGGGGAGATGGGGGTGACTTTTTTGGAGGATGATCAGTTAGTTGAGTGTTGAGGAAAATCCAATCAACCCTCATCCATCAATCGCGGCCAACGGCCGCTAACTACTCGACTGCCTCAGAATCAAATCCTTCTTGTGCCGTTCGTTGTCCGCGCGCATTCGGGTGGACATTTTGACAGCGAGGGCGGCGAGAAAGGGCGTGGCGATTTCGGGTTGTTGATCCACGAGGCGCTCGAATTCCTTAGCGTCGATCTTGAGCAGCACGCCATCGCTGTTAGCCATGATGTCGGCGCTGCGTTTGCCGCGGTCAAAGAGTGAAATTTCCCCAAACACTTCACCCGCCTTCAGCGTGGCGAGCAGGGTTTCCTTGCCGCCCACCATTTTTCGGACGCGCACCACGCCTTCGAGCAGCACAAACATCGCGTTGCCCACGTCGCCTTCGTTCACAAGGATTTCGAACTTCGCAAACTTTTGCACCTCCATGCTTTGCGCGAAGCGGCCTCGCTGTTGGTCAGACATTCCCTTAAAAATTTCCACGCCCTCCAGCGCGCCCACAGGAACTCCAGGAATGAGCGGACTGTGCGCCATGGTGCCGGGCTTCATCAAGCCTGCCGCCTTTTCAAAAAAGAGACCCAGCTCCGGCAACTCGCCGGCACGCGCCCATTGCTCGGTGTCTTCCAGATAAATCCAAATGGCATCGGTGACCCGCGCCTCGCGGATCCATTGGCTGAGCGTCGGGAAATCGATGGGGCCATAAACCACGTCATCCGCAGCCCACACCTTGTAAGTTCGATTCATCGCCATCGCCATCACGGGTAAGTTACGCCGGGGACGTGTGAATGGGAAGGGGGATTTTGTAATTCCCTAAACCAACTCCGGCACGCCTTGCCCTCGGCCGTCAGCACCGCGGCCGTCGAGGTCGATGAGGATTTCGCGGGGCTCGTGGCCCTGGGCCGGGCCGACGATGCCGCGGTCTTCAAGCTCGTCCATGATGCGCGCGGCGCGGGTGTAGCCGAGGCGCAGGCGGCGTTGCAGCTTGGAGACGCTGGCTTTTTGCTCGCTGCGAATCACCTCGATGCATTGCTGGATAAGGTCTTCATCCTCGCCGCTGACGGCCGAGCCGGCCAGTGCGGCGGGTTTGGAAAGTTGCTGGGTGATTTCCACCTCGAACGTCGGCTTCCCTTGGCCGGTGATGAAGCTGACGATTTGTTGCACTTCTTCGTCGGTGACGAGCGGCCCCTGCGCGCGGGTGGGTTTGGGCGCGCCGGGCGGTTGATAAAGCATATCGCCCTTGCCCAAAAGCTTCTCCGCGCCCATCTCGTCAAGGATGACGCGGCTGTCGATTTTCGAGGCCACCTGAAAAGCAATGCGGCTTGGGATGTTGGCCTTGATCACGCCGGTGATGACTTTCACGCTCGGCCGCTGCGTGGCCACGATGCAGTGGATGCCCGCGGCCCGGGCCATTTGGGTGATGCGCGCAATGGCGTTCTCCACCTCGGCGGGCGCGGTGAGCATGAGGTCGGCCAGCTCGTCGATGACCACCACGATGTAGCTGAGGCGGTCGGGGATTTCGATTTCCTCATCGCGGGGCACCACGATTTCCTCATCGATTTCAACGGCGAACCCTTCAGAACTGCCGCGCTCGCCGTCAAAGAGTGACATCTGCGGCTCCGGCTCGGCGGGCGGTTTGTCGCGCCGGCGTTGGTTGAAGGAATGGATGTTCTTCACATTTTCCTTCGCAAAAATTTTGTAGCGCTTTTCCATTTCCGAAACCACCCAGCGCAGGGCGAGGATGACTTTTTTGGGATCGGTCACCACCGGCATCGCTAGATGCGGCAGGGTGTTGTACATTTGCAGTTCTACCACTTTGGGATCGATCATCACCAATCGCAACTCATCCGGCGAAAATTTGTAAAGCAACGACGCAATGATGCCGTTCATACACACGCTCTTGCCCGCGCCGGTGGCACCGGCGATCAAAAGGTGGGGCATCTCGGCGAGGTCGGCCACGATAGGTTTGCCGTACACATCCTTGCCCAACGCCACGGGCACTTTGGCTTTGCTTTTCTTCCACTCATCACTCTCGAGCAAATCGCGCATAATGACTTTCGTCTTAATGCGGTTGGGCACCTCAACACCCACGGTGCTCTTGCCGGGCACGGGGGCGAGAATGTTGATACGTTCCGCCTTCAATGCGGCTGTGATATTGTTGGTGTAGGTGGTGATTTTCTCCATCTTCACGCCCGGCGCGGGATGCATCTCAAAGCGGGTGATGGTTGGCCCTTTCGTGATGTCGCCCAACTCGACTTCCACGCCGAATTGTTTGAGCGTTTCCTTGATGGTAATCGCGGCGGCTTTCAGTTCGTCGGTGGAATCGGTGGGAGCGGCAATAAATTCGGGTGCCTGCAAATATTCGACCGGCGGCAGTTTGTAATCCTCAATGAGCGGCCCGCGCGCCACGGCGGTGGGCTTGGGGCGTTTGGATTGCCTCGGCTTGGCGGGGCCGGTGCTGGAAATAGCGGGGGCAATGTGCACCGTCGGCTCGGTGTCATCCTCCGAGTCACCGAGAATATCTTCCGCAGTGGCTACGGCGTGGTCGACTTTTCCCTCTATGGCCACCTCGGGATTTGCGGTGAGATCTTCGTCCTCGAATACCGTTTCAGGCAATGCCTCCACGGCGACGGCTACGGTGTAAATCTCCGCTTTTTGGGCGAGACCATCCAGCACGAACTCGCCCAGCAGCCGCACTTCGTATTGGGGTTGGCTGATGAGATCCTGCTGGATTTTTCCTGAAACCGCCACGCCGCCGACCGGCGCGTATTCCTCGATGCGCGAGGCGATGTTCACGCCGTCACCAAGAATGTCGTTACCCTCGCGCACCACATCGCCCTGATGAATACCGATGCGCAGCTCGAGATGTTCCACCTCGCGCGCGGCTTGCTGAATGGCCAGCGCACATTCCACGGCGTTGAGCGAGCTGTCGAAACTAAGCAACAATCCATCGCCCAGTTCCTTGAGCCATTCGCCCTCGAATTTTTTGACAACGGGCTTGAGCAGTTTACGCTGTTGTTTGATGAGCTTGAGCGCCGCCTTTTCATCGCGATTGGCGAGCGTGGAATAATCCACGATATCAGTGAACACAATCGCGGCCAGCTTGCGGCGCGGTTCCGTGGGCGCTTCTTCATCCGCTGCTGCCGCCTTGGAGCGCACTTGCGGTTGGCTGAGATCGATGATGTTTGGCTCTTCGTGTGTGACGGCCGCGGGCATCGCTTGGGCGGCGGCGGCCAGTTCCTTTTGCAAATCCGCCACGCGCTGCTGAAGATCCGCCTCGCGTTGGTTCAGCTCAATCTCTTCGTTGGCCAGTGGCTGCGAACGATCCACTTTGCGCTGTTTCCATTTCTCGCGCGCCGCCTGGATCCATTTCTTGAGTTGAAAATTCGTGAGATATAGCAGGCTTACCAAATACACCGCCAACAACAACACCGTAGCGCCCGCCGTGCCCACGTGTTGGAAAATTCCCTTGTGCAGCAGCAGTCCCACATAGCCGCCGGCGTCCACGGTGTTCAGGCTTTGTGCCAACCCGCCGAACAGCCCCGGATACAAGCTTAGCCCAGAAGCCCCCGCCAGCACCAATGCCACCGCCCACGGCCAGCGCTTGCGCAAGCCGTCGAGTTTATCCGTAAAAAATGCGAGGGAGAAAATTAGCGTCAACGGCGGCAACAAATACGCCGCCACACCCAGCGCCATAAAGCAGCCCTGCGCCAGCCATGCCCCAAGCGTGCCTACGAGATTGTGCAGGGGGTCATTGACGTTTGTGCCGTTGAGCGACAGATCGCCTTTATCAAAGGAAAACAGCGCCAACAAAAATAACACAGCCAGGGCAAGCAACCCAATGCCGAGCACTTCGTTGACACCTCCTTTGGAATCCGTTTTTATGGGAGCCTCCTTACGCGCCATCCGCCAAAAGTAGAACAGAAACTGATGCGTTTTACAAACTCAAACTGGGGGAGAGGATGAACCGCCAAGACGCAGAGACGCCAAGAAAAACCATTTTGATAAAACTTGGCGTCTTGGCGGTTGTTGTCGTTATTTCCCCCAATCTTTAAGGCGTAAACGGTGCCCAATGAGGATTGTGTAAACAAGCCGCCCTTCGGCACCGTCCAATAAAGGCATTCTAACCCTGGAAAGGTTCAATAAAAGTTTAGTTTCCATAGTAGGGACATCCACTGCGCGTCCTTACCAAAAAATCTTAACGTCTTTGCGGTTCAAAAATTGTCTCACCCTAGTTTTTCTGCTAACGTCCGCACACCCGTGGACAATCCTTTGCCGAATATTCCGAACCCGTGGAAGATCTTTCGTGAAGATCTCGCGCAGGTGATGAAGAAGGAAAGCCGCGTGGTGCTGCCGAAACAGTGGATGCGTGTGGCGCGGTTCATTCTGCTGGCGTACCGCAAGTTCGACGAGGAACGCTGCTTTATGCGCGCGGCGGCGCTGGCTTTCAACTCGCTGCTGGCGCTCATCCCCGTGCTGGCGCTGGCCACAGTGCTCACCTCAGCGATCGGAAAGGACGACCAGTCGCAGTCGGTGCAACAGTTTGTCGGAAAAATAATCGTCAGCGTGTTGCCGGCTAAACACGAGGACGAGAAGAAGAATGCCAAAATCGTGGAAATCCGCGATGGCTTGCGCGATAATATTTCTAACTTCACAAAAAACCTCGCGCAACAAGTGAGCTTCGACAAGACGGGCGTGCTCAGCGCGCTGGTGTTTGTTTACCTCGGGCTAATGGTGATGATGCAGTTGGAGGATACGTTTAACGATTTATGGGCCGTGCGGCGGAGTCGGACGTGGTACGCGCAGTTGCTGAAATTTTCGCCGGGGTTGGTGCTCGGGCCCGGCAGTATCATCCTCGCCTTTGCGCTGGCCAATGCGGTGCATTTCGAAAAAATCAGCGCGCACCTGCAATCGATGGGCGCGCTGGTAAATCTGCTGGTGCCGTTGCTCTTCGCGATGGCGGGCATCACGTTCTTGTATAAGCTCATCCCAAATACCAAAGTTTCGTGGACTGCCGCGATTTGGGGCGGCGTGGTGGCCGGCATTTTGTGGCAGCTCAATCATCTCGCCAGCGCGTTGTATATTTCTCATGTGGTGGTGGAGAAAGATTGGTACTCACAAACCTACGGCGGCAGCCTCGGCCTGTTGCCCGTGTTTATGTTGGCGGTATATTTTACGTGGCTCATTCTGTTGTACGGCGCGCTCGTGGCCGCGCGGGTGCAATACCACACCACACCGCTCAAGGAATCCGTGGAGGACAAGGATGCCGAACCGGTGAAACCCGAACCCGGCGAACGAGACTCGGATGAAACCGACGCAACGGATCATTCGAATGAAGCCAAAAAATAATCCACTGCGCATCGTCCAACTGGTATTCGTGCTGACCGCCGCCGTGTGGCTAGGCGGCGCTGTATTCTTCACATTCGTGGCCGGCCCAATGTTCTTCGCACCGGAACTGGCCGAGGCACTCCCAAAACCCCGCGACGGCCTCGTGGCACAGGAACTCATCCACCGCTTCACCGCCTTCCAACTTTCGCTCGCAACCATCGCCGCACTGGCCTTGCTGGCAGGTTGGCGGCTAGACGGTGGCAAACTTCCCCGCACACGGGGATTGCTGTTGATGGGGTTGGTGGCACTGATTGTGTTCGGATTGATTTACATCACACCACGCTTGGAGTGGCTGCATCAGTTGAAGTACCCCGATTATTTTAAAATCGGAACCACTCCCGAACAAACGGCCTACGCCAACAAATCCTTCGGCCCGCTGCACGGCATTTCGCAAGTGGGGAATTTGGTGGTGCTATTCGGATTAGTCGCCCAACTCGTGCTGGCGTGGAAAGCAGCGGTGGGGCAAGAAGGCAAGAGCGACGCAATGTAGCCCGGGCTACAGCACCGCCGGTTCTACCACGTCGGCATCGTTCCATAGTCCTTCGAGGTCGTATTCGTCACGAACAGATTGGAGCATCACATGCACGATTACGTCGTAATAATCGAGGACGACCCATTGATTGCGGCGATCGCCATCGGGTTTGGGCGAGGACACGGCGTGATCCTTTTGGAGGCGGCCAGCGATATCTGTCCAAATAGCGCGCACGTGTGGCTCGCTGTTGCCGGTGGCGATCACAAAATAATCCGTGACCGTCGACACCTCGCGCACATCGAGCACGAGCAATCCCTCCGCCTTTTTATCGTCAGCGTATTCGCGGCACGCCAGAGCCAATGCTTGTCCTTCCATATTTCCCTTAATAACAATGTTTCACATTCAGTGCAGCCGCAACCGCAGGCGGCACAAAATTTTCAATCGATTCCCCGGCGCGCAAACGTTTGCGCAAATCACTGGCGGAAATGGCCACCGGTTTTCCGCGCAACACCGTGCCGCGAAAGGATGGTGGGAACTCCGCCACCCCAGTTTCCAGTTCATCGGGACGGGGCACTACCACAAAAGTGACCGCATCCGCAAGCGCCGCCGCTTCGCGCCATTCGGGCAGCGTGGGCACATGATCCGCGCCAATGAGATAAAACAACTCCGCCTCCGGAAAGCGCGCCGCATAATCGCGCACCGTATCGATGGTGTACGAGACGCCCGCGCGCTCAATTTCCTGCGCATCAATTTCACAACGCGGTTCATCCTCAAACGCCAACCGCAACCACGCCAACCGATCCGCTGCGAGCGCGGGCGATTGCTCCGGCTTGAATGGCGATTGCGCGGCGGGGATAATAAAAAGTCGATCCAACTCCACCTCCACCAACGCCGCTCGCGCCACCATCGTGTGCCCGAGATGCACGGGATCGAATGAACCGCCAAAGAGACCAATGCGTTGCGCCGCCATGCTATACCTTGGCCGGAACAGATTCCGGCTGCTGATCGAGAGCATTCTCCTCCAGCACGCCCTTGGCTTTGGGGAATATTTTGACGGCCTCGACGATCATCCAAATTTCAAGCGCGATGGTGGCCAAGCCAATGCCGCCGAGGAGGTAGTTGGGTTTGTGGTCGGGGAATCCCTCCCGCGCGGTTAACAACCAACCCGGCGCTTCCCAAAGTTGATAGGTCATCGCCCACACGGGCATTATCAACATAAAAATCATTGGGATGACGAGGAACCAAATCGCGCGGCCGCGGCGCCATAAATAAAATGTGATGACGAGAAATGACAGTCCGGCCAGCAGTTGATTGGTCGCGCCAAAGAGCGGCCAAAGGAGCAGCCCGCCTTTGCCGGCGCTGGCGAGGCTCCACGCTTTGCCCGCAGGCGGGACGGCGGCCATTGCGGCGGCAATGACGATGGCAAAAATTGTAGCACCGTGTTTGTTTTGCAACCACGCCAAAGGCGCAAAAGGCGCGCCCTGGCGGGCATTTGATTCTCCGACTTTTCCGCCGAGCGTAGCGGCGAGTTCCTGCACGACGTAGCGTTGCAAACGGCAGGCGGTGTCGAGTGTGGTGCCGGCGAAGGAGGCGACGAGCACGCCCATCAGCGCAATGGCAACGGCGGGCGCGATGCCGAGGGCTTGGAGGAAATTCGCCGAGCCTTGCACGAACGCGCCGACCTTCGCGGCCAATGCACCGGCGGCGAGCCAGTCGCCGTACTGCGCGGTCCACGCGGCGGTGCCGGTGAGCATCGTACCCTCATGCATCATTCCGAGGCCGAGCCCCGCACCGCAGGCGAGGATGACCAGCGTGGCGAGAAAGCCTTCGGTGAGCATACTGCCGTAGCCGACGAAGCGCGCGTCCTCTTCGTTCTTTAGCTGTTTGCTGCTGGTGCCGCTGGAAACGAGGCAGTGAAATCCGCTGACCGCGCCGCACGCGATGGTGATAAAAAGGAACGGGAAAATTAATGGCGCGTTCTTGGGGCTGAAATCCCACATCGGTGCGACCATACTGAGCGTTTGTTTTTCGCCGCCGCTTGGCGTGTAGCCAAAGAACGCCGCCACACCAAGACCAACCACGATGAGCACCAACGCGGAAATTAATTGAAGTGAGTTGATGTAATCGCGCGGTTGCAGGAGCGTCCAAACCGGCAACACGGAAGCCACGTAAGAATAGCCAAGCAGCACGAGCACCCATTGCCATAATGGCCACGCGGCAAGAGCGGCGTTGAAGGCACCGAGTGCTCCAGTGTTGCCGTAGATGACGGTGAGATACATCACCGCCAACGCAATAAGCGAAGGCAGAAATAATCCGAAGCCTTTGCGATGCAAGAGAGTGCCGATAATGATGGCGATTGGGATTTGTACCACGCACGGGAAAATCGCGGCGGGGTATTGCTTGAACACGGCGGCGATGACGAGCCCGAAAATCGCAAGCACGACGGTGAGTGCCATAAAGAGAACGAATAGGAAAAGCAGGCGCACGCGTTTGTTGAGCACGCGTCCGGCAATTTCGCCAACGGTTTGGCCGTTGTTGCGGAGGCTGACAACAAGTGCGCCAAAGTCGTGCACGGCACCAATGAAAATAGAACCGAGCACGACCCACAATAGCGCGGGAACCCACCCCCACATGATAGCAATGGCGGGGCCGACGATGGGGCCGGTGCCGGCGATGGAGGTGAAGTGATGGCCGAAGACGACCGACTTGGAAGTGGGCACGTAGTCGACACCGTCCTCGAGTTTTTCGCTGGGGCACACAGCGCTGGCGGAGAGCCGGAATATTTTTTTTCCGAGCCACCGGCCATAAGTGTGGTAGGCGACGATGAATCCGAGGCCGGCGAGCAGGGCGATGAGCAGGGTTTCCATGGCTATGACGCGCGATCGCGTGGCTAAAAACTAGGGAGTTTTGAGAGAAAAAGCAATCCACGGGACAGGCTTAGGCTTAAGTAGCATTTTTTTAAAAATTTCAGTTGTTAACAGGTGTTAACAGTGTTAGTAACTAACTTTTGCCGTTTGCGAGAGCTATCAACTATAACGAATCCCTCGCCCGTGCCAAGGACTTGTGTTTTGAAAAAGGCGCTACGAACCGGCTGGGCGGGGTGACAAGGGAACAGATTTATGTCACGACATCGCAGTTTACGATCTTCGAATACGCTGGGCGCCAAGCGCAACGTGCTGAAGCGCTTTGAGCGCGTGGCACTACTCAAGGAGCGCGGCGAGTGGAAAGAGGGCGACCGCGTGGTAGGGCTTCGCAAGACGAAGCCCTCCGAATAGCGGTCGTACGTTTTATCGCTTCGATGTCACGGGCCTTCGCCCGGAGGTGCATCTGTTTCCCGGTTGGACACTGAACGTTTGTTCTGTGCCCGGATGAAAACAGTTAATGGTGCGTCTGCAAAAATTCTTGGCTCAAGCTGGGATCGCTTCGCGGCGTGCCAGCGAGGCGATCATTCTGGCTGGGCGCGTGGAGGTGAATGGCCGGCCGGTCACACGGCTGGGAACCCGAGTGGATCCCGCGAAAGACGTGGTGACTGTTTCCGGCAAACCCATCCAACCGTTGAGTCATCGCTATGTGGCGGTGCATAAACCCAAAGGGGTTTTGTGTACCCGGAAAGACGAGCGCGGGCGGCCCCTATTGGGCGACCTGTTACCGCCGGACTGGGACCTGAAACCCGTGGGCCGACTGGACCGCGACAGTGAAGGATTGATCTTTGCCACAAACGACGGCGAGTTCGCACTGCGGATGACTCATCCGCGGTACAACGTGCCCAAGGTCTACACAGTGGAAGTGAAAGGCAACGTGCCACAAACGGCGCTGGCGAATTTCACCGAAGGCGTGGAAGACGCGGGCGAGTTGTTGCGGGCTCGCAAGGCGACTTTGGTGAGTAGCACTCGCGCACGCAGCATCGTGCGAATTGAACTCACCGAAGGCAAAAACCGCGAGGTGCGCCGATTGTTTGCGACACAGAAAATAAAAGTCATCCGGCTGAGCCGGGTGCAAATAGGAAAAATAAAATTAGGCGAGTTGCCCCCGGGCAAATGGCGAACACTAACAGAAACTGAAATCCAAACCTTGTTGAGGAACTGATGAAAACCACCCTGTCCCGTATCTTAATCCCCGCGCTCACACTCGCGGTCACCACCCTGCTCATCGCGCAAACCGCGCCACCCATTCCAGCCGGACCGGGTGCGCCACCCACGCGCCAGCCCGAACCGCCCGCGCAACCGGTCCCCACACCGGCTGTGCCCGCGCCCTCGCCGGAAATCATTCCGCCTACCGTCACCCCGGCAGTGCCCGCCACACCCGCAGTACCGCTGGTGCCGCCCACCATCACACCCCCCGTGGTGCCGCCGACAGTCACTCCACCCATCGCGCCACCCGCCGCACAACCTCCGGTGGCACCCAAGCCAGTTCCACTAACACTCCCCACGCCGCCGGCCTCCATTGGGTTGGGCGTCATCACCGGCAAACGCGTCAGCGCGCGCGGCAAAGCCACGGTGCACAGCCAGCTCGTGTTTCGGTTTGGCCAAAATGAGCCGGTGAATCTCCTTGAGGAAATCACCCTCGCCGCGCCCAAGGCCGGTGAGCCGCGCAAATGGTATCGCGTGCAAGTGCCGCTCGATGCCGGCTTGTGGGTGCATCATCAGTTTCTCCACAACCAACGCATCGTGACCATCGTGGGCAACGACGGCAAACCCTCGCCACACACCTACGCCAGCGTGAAGCCCAACCGCCTCAACGTGCGTGGCGGCGCAGGTGATGCGTTCCCCGTCCTCGGTCAACTGCCCCAAGGCACGGACGTTGCCCTCACCGGCGCGCAAAAAGGTAAGTGGCTGGAAATCTTCGCCCCGGGCAACTGCTCCGTATACGTGGCCTCGCAATTCGTGAAACGCGCCAACGGTAACGTAGCCAACATCGTTGAAGTGCCGACCCTTCCGGTACAGCCCCAACCGGACATCCAACCGCAACCGCCCATCATCCTGCCTTTGCAGCCCGGCACCATTGCCCCTTCGGTTCCCGGAGCCGCACCGGCTGTACCCGCCGAAACCACCATCACCGTTGACCCCAAAACCTTCGGTAACCCCGGCGGCACAACCACCCCCGGAGGCGTCGGCATCCTCCCCAAACCACCCAAGCCAACTGCACCGGCGATTACCAAGCTCATCGAACCAGCGAAGCCCGCCGTGCCCACCAAACCCGTGCAAGTGGCCAAGGCCAACCCGAACCTTCCCCCGCCCAGCAAACCGGTGG
>JAPKEI010000245.1 GCA_028872685.1 Verrucomicrobiota bacterium
CGCTCAATGCTGCGCAGCAAAGCGCGGTCCTCGGCGCTGCAGAACGAAATCGCGTTGCCAGCGTTGCCGGCGCGCGCGGTGCGGCCGATGCGATGTACGTAGGTTTCGGCCTCCATGGGGAGGTCGTAATTAATCACGTGCGTGATGTCATCGACGTCCAAACCGCGTGCGGCGACGTCTGTGGCGACGAGCACTTGGTAGCGGCCGCGCTTGAAGCCATCCAGCGCGCGCGTGCGTGCGGCCTGCGTTTTGTTGCCGTGAATGGCCGTGCAACTTATGCCGGCTTTTTCCAGCGTCTCCGCCACGCGATTGGCTTGATGCTTCATCTGCGTAAAAATAAGCGCCTTGCCGACGGGGAATTTTTCAAACAACTGAATCAACAGTGCATTCTTGTCTTTCTGCCCGACGAACAGAACTTTTTGCTCGATACTTTCGACCGCCGGTTTGTCCGGCGTGATGGCGACACGTACGGGGTCGGTCACCATCGTGTGCGCGAGCTGCACCATTTTCGGCGTCATCGTGGCGGAGAAAAACAGCGTCTGCCGTTCCGCCGGCAGTTTGCCGATCACGCGTTGGATGTCGGGGATGAAACCCATGTCGAGCATGCGATCCACTTCATCGAGCACGAAAATTTCCACCTCGTGCAATTTGATGTGGCCTTGCTGCATGAGGTCGAGCAAGCGGCCCGGCGTGGCGACGAGAACATCGACGCCGCGTTTGAGCGCGTTCACTTGGCGGTATTGATTCACGCCGCCAAAAATGACCGTGTGGTTGAGACGCAAAAAACGTCCGTATGTTTTCAAGCTGTCGCCTATCTGCGCGGCGAGTTCGCGTGTGGGCGCGAGGATGAGTGCGCGCGGGCAACCCTTGTTGGGTCGGCGCGGTTCGCTGGCCAGTTGTTGCAAAAGTGGCAGCGTGAAGGCCGCCGTTTTGCCGGTGCCCGTTTGCGCGCTGCCGAGCAAGTCGCGCCCATCGAGCAAATGCGGAATGCATTCCGCCTGAATCGGGGTGGGGTCGCTATAACCCTGCGCCGCGACAGCCTTTTGCAGCTCCGGCACTAAAGTGCCAAATGCTCCGCGCGGCCGGCCAGTGTACTCCGGCTTTTGCTTTTGCGGTTGGGATTCAAATTGGGAATCGGATTGAGAACGCGATTGTCGCGGTTCTGAGTCAATACGGGATTCACGGGATTCAAATCGCGAATTAGAATTTCCGGAATTCCGAGAATTCTGCGATTTACCATTGGAGGATTTGGAGACACTACGTCCCCTGCGCGCACGAGGCGCGTATTCGTTTACTTTCATTATTTTCCTGGTCCGGCGTGTTACAAACTCTCTGCCCGCCGGACGCGTGGAAAAGAACGAGCCGAATGTTTCGGCGACTAACTCAGTTAAAAGGCCAAACCGAACAGCAGGGCTTTTAACCTGAATCGGAATGTATTCGCATATGCAGGCAAAACATAACCGCCTGCGCGAAAACCTCGTGAGCGGCGGTGTTTACAGGCTTCTGACACTCAATACAAGAAAAAAGTGAAAAAAAACGCAACCAAGGCGGTATTTACGCGACATAGGCAAATGGGATTCTATAGTGCGCCTATGCGGATTCAAACCAATCGGCGGGTGTTTTTGAAGGGCTTGGCAGCAGGGGTGGTTACGGGGCCGATGCTTGCGGCTCGGCCAAATGTGATCGGACCAATTGATTCGTACTTCACTCCGCCCAAAGAGTGGCGGGAGAAGTTGGGGGCGTTTCGGTCGCCGTTGGTTTTTAACGATGGCACTCGCGCCAAGACGCCGGCGGATTGGGTGCGTCGGCGGTTGGAGCTTCGGGTGGATTGGATGAAGTTGCTGGGGCAGTGGCCGAAGCTGATTACGGAGCCGAAGGTAGTGGTTTTGGAAACCAAACGGCGGGAGAATTTTCGGCAACTCAAGGTGCGGTTTAAGTGGACGCCGGTTGAGTCCACAACCGGCTATTTACTTATCCCCGATGGCAAAGGCAAGCGGCCGGCTGTGGTGACGGTTTTTTATGAACCGGGAACGGCGATTGGGCTGGGGAAAAATCCGCATCGGGATTTCGCATTGCAATTGGCGCGGCGCGGCTTTGTCGCGCTTTCGATCGGCACCACGGAGACGACGAACAATGGAACGTACGCTACTTATTTTCCCTCCATCAAAAACGCCAGCGTGCAGCCCCTCTCGATGCTTGGCTGCGCGGCGGCCAATGCGTGGCACGTGCTCGCGCAACGACCGGAGGTGGATGCCAAACGCATCGGCATCGTCGGCCATTCATACGGCGGCAAGTGGGCGATGTTCGGCTCATGTTTATTTGACAAATTTGCCTGCGCCGCGTGGTCCGACCCCGGCATCGTTTTCGACATGCGCCCGAGCGTGAATTACTGGGAACCGTGGTACCTAGGCTATCACCCCAAACCGTGGCGCAAACGCGGCGTGCCCACCGCTGCCAACCCCGCCCGCGGGTTGTATCCTAAACTGCTTGCCGCCAAGCGCGATCTTCACGAACTGCACGCGCTGATGGCGCCGCGGCCGTTCCTAGTCAGCGGCGGCTCCGAGGATGGCCCGCACCGCTGGGAAGCGCTCAACCACACCATTGCTGTCAACAATTTGCTAGGCGTCAAAAACCGTGTGGCCATGACCAATCGCCCCGCCCATTCGCCTAACGAAAAAAGCAACGGCGTGATTTACAATTTCTTTGAGCATTTTCTGAAGGGATGACGTGAGGAATTCGGAATCGGAAGCTCATCTCTCCAGTGCAATTCTTTTGCCCGTGAACGCCGCCAAAGCCATCGCTCTCTACAGCGTTTGCGCTATTGTTTGAGGCAGGCTTGTTGTCGTGAACCGCGCGCGCTAATCTTCGCCCATGAATTCCCAAGCGACTGTGTTGGCCGGAGTGCCGGCGGTGAACATGACTTTGTTTCATCGCATTCATTTTTCCGTGGGCGACTCGGCATTTTTTGCGGAGCTGCCGGATGGGGAAACTGTTTTGTTGGTGCGCGACATCGAGATGAATCGCGCGAAACAATGGGCTCGGGCGGATCGCATCGGGTGCGCGTCGGACTTCACGCCCGAAGGCGGTTTGGATGGCGATCGGGACACCGCATTGGCGCAGGCGGGCGCGGAATGTTTGCGTCAGGCGGGCGTGATCACCGTGCGCGCGGACCGCACATTGCCTTATCTCTTCGCACACGAACTGCAGGCGGTGGGCATCACGCTGGCATACGATGCGGATCTTGGCGTGCGGGAACGTCGCGTGAAAACGGCTGAGGAACTCGCCTATCTCCGTGCTGCCCAAGCCATCACTGAGGGCGCGATAGAAATGGCCTGCTCGCTCATTGCGCGTGCGTCGGCGGATGCGGAGGGCATTTTGCAGCACGAAGGTCGGGCGCTCACCTCCGAGCGTATGCGCCAGCTCATTAATCATTACGCGCTCGACCACGATTGCTCTCTTCTTCACGGCTCCATAGTGGTCACGTTGCCGCAAGTGGCTGATTGCCATCATTCCGGCGCGGGGCCATTACGGGTGGACTTGCCGGTAATTGTAGATATTTTTCCAACTCATAACGAAACCCACTACTGCGGCGACTGCACGCGCACGGTGGTAAATGGCGACCCAGACGACACCTTCCGTGACATGCACGCCTGCGTGGTGCGGGCGCACGCCGCAGGTTGCGCGGCACTCCGCCCGGGCACCACGGGCATGGCGGTGCACGCGAAGGTGGCGGAGGTCATCCGCGCGGGCGGCTACAGTATGGGCCAACCACCGAAGGACGCGGATGAGGACTTTATTTCTATGCGCCACGGCACCGGCCACGGCATCGGGCTGGACGTGCATGAGCCGATTTTGTTGGCCAAGGGTGCCGGCGAAATTTTAGAACACGAAGTCTTCACCGTGGAACCGGGGCTTTACTCGGCAAAACATGGCGGAGTGCGAGTTGAGGATATGCTGGCTATCACCGTCGACGGGTCGGAAAACTTCAATCAACTCCACACGGGGCTGGATTGGAGTTAAAAGAGGTTTGACGGAGTTTGCACAGCGCTGCCTTTGAGGGGACGCTCAAAATTGAGAATCGCCCAGAGCTGGTTTTGAGATGTCGAGCGTGGCGAAGGTTAAACAACCTTCACACCGGAAGCCTGCGGGCCTTTACGGCCTTCGGTTTCCTCAAACTCAACGGCGTCACCTTCCTGAAGTTGGCCGCCATCCACCTCGTTGATGTGGACGAACAAATCTTTGCCGCCGTCATCGGGTTGGATGAAACCGAAACCTTTTTGGTCGAAGAACCGTGCTACTTTTCCTGTTGGCATAATCTTGTGTGTTAATTCGCCTTACTGGCGATGCGCGGAGA
>JAPKEI010000246.1 GCA_028872685.1 Verrucomicrobiota bacterium
CCGGGGGTGCTGATCTTGATGAACTTCCATTCCTTGGCGGGATCACTCCAGTCGCCCTGTCCGTAGCCCAGATGTTTGTCACGAAAGACCAGGATCTCAGGTTTGCCATCGCCATTCATGTCCTCAAGGCGCGGTGATTCGCCGTCACTCACCGGAAAGATGACATTGGCCTTCCAGAGGCCCGGCTTGTTCTTCGGGTTCTCGTACCAAATGGTTTCCTTGCCGGGCCAACCGAATACCAGCACATCCTTCCAGCCGTCCGAATTAAAGTCGTAGGTGTAAGTAAGGAAGTTGTTGGAGTAACCATTGGTCCCGCTCAACTCGCCCTTGTACCCTGGCACCTTGACCTTCTGGCCACCCTTAGTGATCTCAAAAGCATCCTTTGCGGGTACTTCATCAGGGTAAATGGTGTGGCGTTTCTTGAAGTCCGGCCCGGCATACCAATAGGGGCCGACGACGACATCGCCTTGGCCATCGTGATTGAAATCCCCAAAGTGCCCGCCCTCAGACCAGAAATGCGGGGTGATGTGATGCTTTTTCCATGTGTGGATTTTAAATTCAGCCGCGGATAGGGAAATGGTCAACAGACTAATGGCCAAAAGGATGTGCTTGAGCATCCGGAGAGGGTGTGGCGACAAGTGGATAGGGTCAAGCAACCAAAAGACGTGACACCGCAGGAAAAGGGAGTATTTTGGCCCCTTGAAACGTCTATTACTCATGAGAAAAATGCTATTTGCTTCCTTGTTGGCCTTTGTGGCCTTGGCCCCTTCTTTTCAATCACACGCCGGCGGCCTGATTGTCTGTCACGATGTTCGCATTTTGCCCCATCCGGGGCCGATCGTTGAGCCACCGATTCACCCGATCCGGCCACCCCGACCGTGGCCGGTGCCGCGCCCGCGTGTTTACCACTTTGCGCCGATGGAGGTGCAGGAGCAGAAGGTGAATATCAAAGTCACCGACCAGATTGCCGAGACCACGGTGAAGCAGGTTTTCTACAACCCCAATCCCGTCCGGCTCGAGGGCCATTTCATTTTCCCAGTGCCGAAGGGAGCTGTGCTGACGGACTTCCGTATGGATATCAACGGCAAGATGATGAAGGCGGAACTGCTGGAGGGCGACAAGGCCCGCAAGATTTATGAGGACATCGTGCGCAACGCTCAGGACCCGGCCCTCTTGGAGTATGCCGAGCATGACCTCTACAAGGTGCGTATTTTCCCGATCGAGCCTCGCAGCACCAAGCGCACTCGCGTGACTTACAAGCAGGTTCTCAAGAAGGACAGCGGGCTGGTTAGCTATAAGTATCCGCTTAACACCGGCAAGTATTCGGCCAAGCCGATCAAGACGCTCAGTGTGAAAATGGAGATCAAATCAAAGTCACCACTCAAGTCCATCTACTCACCCAGCCATGAGGTGGAAATCAAGCGCGATGGGCCTAACAAGGCAACGATTGGTTACGAGGAGAAGAACGCGTTGCCTGAGAATAATTTCGCGATTTATTTTACACCGCAAAAGACCGATCTGGGATTGAGCCTGCTAACCCACCGACCCGATGCAGACAAGGATGGATTTTTCCTCCTTATGCTCTCTCCAGGCATTGACGTGAAACAGAACAAAGTAGTCGAGAAGGACGTGGCGTTTGTGCTCGATACCTCCGGCTCCATGGCCGGCAAGAAAATCGAGCAGGCCAAGAAAGCCGTCGAGTTCTGCCTGCACAACCTCAATGAGGGAGATCGGTTTGAGGTGGTCCGTTTCTCAACCGAGGCTGAGACACTCTTCTCCGAGCTCAAGGAGGTTTCCAAAGCCAGTCGTGAAAAGGCGCTGAACTTTGTGCAGGGCCTCAAGCCAATCGGTGGCACGGCCATCAACGATGCCATGGCCAAAACGCTCAAGCTGCGACCCAAGGGGAGCAAGCGACCGTTCGTGGTCATCTTCCTGACTGACGGCCGGCCGACGGTGGGCATCACCGGAGAGGATCAGATTGTTAAAAACGTCAAGGATGTTGCCGGCAAGACACGCGTCTTCTGCTTCGGAATCGGCAATGACGTCAACACCCACCTCCTAGACAAGATCACCGAGTCCACCCGTGCCTTTAGCCAGTACGTGCTACCGAGCGAGGACATTGAGGTAAAAGTCTCCCAGTTCTACACCAAGATTAATGAGCCGGTTATGGCTGACCCGGACGTGGTTGTTTCATGGGAGGCAAACCTGAAGCAGTTTTACCCCGCGCCGTTGCCCGATCTATTCAAGGGCGACCAGCTGGTCGTGGTGGGCCGTTACTCCGGCAAAGGTAAGGGTGACCTCTTGCTGGCCGGCATGGTCAATGGTAAGCAGGTGAAAATGGAATATCCAGTGGAGTTTCTGGCCGAATCAAAAGAGCATGATTTTATACCCCGCCTTTGGGCGACACGCCGCGTCGGCTACCTGCTCGATCAAATTCGGTTACACGGTGAGAACAAGGAACTTAAAGAGGAAGTCACTCTACTGGCTAAAAAGTACGGTATCGTGACCCCATTTACCGCTTACCTTATTCTGGAAGATGACCGACGTAATGATGTGGTGGCAAATCGCCGTTTGTTACCCGCGTTGGACAATGCGGGAGCCGTTCGTGATCTTGGAGCCAATTTCGACGCACTAAAAGAAGCTAAATCGGGTGCAGGAGCGGTGGCCGCGGCACGCGCCCAGCAGAGCCTGACCCAAGCCAAGTCAGCTACCTACAGTCTGAGGAGGAGCAATGCTGAAGCAGCTAAACCAGGACAAGGCGGGGGATTCAACAGCTACTTCTACTCCAGCGGGAAAGCTGGAGGGGGTACAGCCACAGCCGCACAACAGAACATCCGGTTTGTTGCCGGTCGAAGCTTCTACCAGAACGGCACTTGCTGGATTGATGCGGAAATTCAAACGCTCAAAATTAAAACGAAGAAGATCCGCATCAAGTTCGGATCAAAAGCCTACTTCAAACTGCTCACCGACAAACCTGCTGCCCTGAAATGGATTTCACTGGGCAAACATGTAGAATTTGTATTAGGTGGCACGCATTACGAAATTTACGAAGACACCAAAAATGAAAATAACTAAATTAACCCTCACTCTTTTACTGTTGACCTTCGGCCTGAACCTTCAGGCGCAGGAGGGAGTCACCAAGGGAAAACCGCAACCGATCTACAAGGCTCCCAATGGCAAGGCCTTCCCAGCAAATTGGGGACGCCCACCTCTGCGGCAAACGCGTGACCTGCGCCCATTGCCCGGTGGATATGGCCGTGGCAGTGGCACTTTGGTAGGATGGATTCAGGAAAATATTGATAAGGATGCCAATAAAAACAAACCAGCGATAAAGCCAAAGGCTACTAAAAAAGTATACCCCAAACATTGGGGCAACCCTCCGAACCTCCAGACCGGTGATTATCGTCCGCTACCCGGCGGTTATGGTTTCGGCAGCAGCACCATGGCCGGGTGGATTCAAAAAAATCTGGACAATGACGCCAAGAACGGGGTCCCAGCCCCTCCAGTTGCCGTTGATCCGGTGGCTCCCCGCCCCGTGGATCCGCCGGTATTCGATCCCAACGCCAAGGCAAGGGAGCTGGCCGAGAAACAGGCCAAAGTGGATACCGCCAAGGTAAAGGAAGGCATCAAGGTATGGGAAGGGGCCAAGGTAAAATCCAAGGGCAATTACAGCTATAAGATTGGATTCCAGAGCTGGGTTGGATTTGGCCATGAAACCACAATCGTGGTGAGGAATAACAAGGTGGCAGAGCGCCATTTTCGCACATTCAACAGGGCAAGACCCATTGCGCCGCCACGTCCAGGCGGAAGGGCACCAGCCCAGCCTAAGACAATCAGTTGGGTGGAAACGGGTAAGGCGATCGGAACCAATAAGGGAGGAGCCCCGGCCAAGACACTCGATGAGCTCTACAAAATCGCCTTGGAAACAGCCCAGAAACAGCTCAAGCAATTTGAGCGGCGTTACATTCGCTCTGACAAGCAAGGGCTTCTGGTTTCATGTTACATCATGGATCGACGCATTGCCGATGACGCACCCCGCAATGGGCTGGTTGTTTCCAGTATAACCTTAAGCAAAGTCGGCACCGCCAGCACCAATCAAGGTGGCGTTACCCGGTTGACTGCCAAGGACAACGGCAAAACGATTACTGTTAAGGCAGGCCAACGTATTGAGATCAGTCTGGCTGGCAATCCCACCACCGGCTTTACCTGGAACAACGTTACTCGCGGCCATGGGATGAAACTCTTAGGTGAAATCGCCCACAAGGCCGGAGGCCGTGCCTTGGGTGCCCCGGGAATGTCTACGGCCACGTTTCAGGCGATGAAACTCGGGAAGAATGA
>JAPKEI010000247.1 GCA_028872685.1 Verrucomicrobiota bacterium
TGAATAGCGTGAATGGGTTGGCAATCCGGAGATGAGTTGATACAATTTCCTAATGAAGCGCGTTTTATTTTTGGCTGCGGTGTTTTGTGTGGGTCAGATATTCGCGGTGGATTTTTCACGAGAGATTCTTCCTATCTTGTCCAATAAATGTTTCGTCTGCCATGGGCCAGACGGTGAAAATAAAGATGTGCTGCGGCTGGACTCGTTTCTGGAGGCTACACGAGACTTGGATGGGTACAAGGCCATTGACCCGACAATGCTGGAGGAAAGTGAGTTGCTTGTGCGACTGCACGACAAGGAGGACCCGATGCCGCCGAGGAAGGCGGAGAAGCAGTTGACTGCGGCTGAGCGCGATGTTTTGACGCGTTGGGTGAAAGAGGGAGGGAAGTACGCGAAGCACTGGGCATTCGTCCCGCCAAAGAAGCTGCAGCCAGACTGGACGGGTAATGCGGTGGATGCGTTGGTGGGGCGGCAGCTGAATGCGCAGGGGGTTAAATTCGCGCCGGAGGCGGACAAGGCGACGCTGGCGCGGCGGGTGGCGTTGGTGCTCACAGGGCTTCCGCCGGAGCCCGCGTTGTTGGAAAAATTCTTAGCGAACAAGAAACCAGACGCTTACGAGCGACTGGTCGATGCGCTGCTGGCGAGCCCGCACTACGGCGAGCATCAGGCGCGGTATTGGCTGGACGCGGTGCGCTACGGCGACACGCATGGACTGCACCTCGACAACAAACGCGCCATTTATCCGTACCGTGACTGGGTGGTGCGTGCGTTTAATAGTAATCAGCCGCTGGACGAATTCATTACGTGGCAATTGGCCGGCGACCTGTTGCCTAAGCCGACGCTTGCGCAGCTCGTGGCTACCGGCTTTGTGCGCATGAATCCTTCTACGGCCGAGGGTGGCGCGATTCCAGCAGAGTTTCAGGCGAAGAATAATTTTGATCGTGTCGAGACGTTGGGCACCGCGCTACTCGGCATGTCGCTCACCTGTGCGCGCTGTCATACGCACAAGTATGATCCGATTCCGCAGGTGGAGTACTATAGCATGATGGCGTTTTTCAACAGCACTGCCGAGTCCTCGATGGATGGTAATCGCTACGAATATGGCCCCACGGTGAAGGCACCGGCTGACATCGCGGCGTGGGAAAAGTGGGAGGCGATCAATGCTCGGCACGTGAGCCTCACGAAACAGGCAGGAAAAAATACGGATCTAAAACCTGAGGTGGACGCGCTCGCAAAACAGATCGCCGATTTGAAAAAAAAGTTTGTATCCACGCTTGTGGCACGCGATTTGCCCAAACCGCGCCAGATGAAACTGCTCGAACGGGGCGAATACAATCTGCCGAAGGGCGAACCATTGCAGCCTGGGGTGTTCGCGGTGATGGGCGCGTTACACAAGGATGCGCCGGCCAATCGCCTCGGGCTCGCGCAATGGCTCACGGCGCGCGGGCATCCGCTCGTGTCGCGCGTACTTATCAACCGTGTGTGGCAGCGCACCTTCGGCGAAGGGCTCGTGCGCACGCCGGCGGATTTCGGCTTGCAGGGCGAGCAGCCGACGCATCCGGAACTGCTAGACTGGCTGGCGGTGGATTTGCAGGATCGCGATTGGAACCTCAAGGCGATGCTGCGGCTGATGGTCACGAGTCGTACGTTCAAACAAAGCTCGGCGTATCGCGGACAGGTCGATGACCCCGAGAACCGTCTGTGGGCGCGCGGGCCCAGTCATCGACTGGACGCGGAGGCACTGCGCGACGTTGCGCTATGGGCGAGCCGTTTGCTCGATAGCTCAATGGGCGGCGAGGGTGTGAAGCCTTATCAGCCCGGTGGTCTGTGGAAGGCACTGATGCATCCGGGTAGCAACACGAAAAATTATGTGACCGACAAGGGCGCGCGCCAGTATCGCCGCAGCCTTTATGTGTACTGGAAGCGTACAAGTCCTCACCCAATGATGACACTCTTCGACGCGCCGAGCCGCGAGAGCAGTTGCGTGAAACGCTCGCGCACAAGCACCCCTACGCAATCGCTGGCGTTGCTGAATGAAAAACAACGCGTGGAGATGGGGCGCATGCTTGGGCAACGGTTGCTAAAAGAGGCGAAGGATGACGCGGACCGCTTGAACCTGCTCTTCACGCTGGTGGCCAGCCGCAAGCCGAATGTTGCTGAACGCGTCGCATGTATGAATCTTTTCAGCAAATTAAAAAAGCGTTACGCGGGAAACGCGAAGGACGCGGAGGCGTATTTGTCCATTGGGGATTCGCCACGGGACATAAAACTGAATGCTGCCGAGCACGCGGCGTGGTCGCAACTGGCCATCACTGTGCTAGCCAGCGACGTGGCTCTTTGGGTTTATTAATTTGGAAGGAATGATGATGAACGACTTGTTTCATGAAACGGAATTGATGATGACACGCCGGCAATTGTTCGGGCGCTCGGCGCTCGGGCTTGGCACGGCGGCGATGGCGGGGCTGATGGGGCGCGATTCGCTGGGCGCGGATTCGAAGAACGGGATGCACCATCCGGCCAAGGCGAAGCGAGTGATTTACCTTTTCATGAGTGGCGGGCCATCACACCTGGATTTGTGGGATTACAAGCCGAAGATGCGCGATATGTATGGCAAGGATTTGCCGAAGGAAGTGCGCGATGGTCAACGCATCACGGGTATGACCTCGCGGCAAAAGACGCTGCCGGTGTGCCCGACAAAATACAAGTTCACCAAGCAGGAAAACAACGCCGACGGCGTGTGGGTGAGCGAGTTACTGCCGCACACGGCGACTGTGGCTAAGGAATTGTGCGTGGTGCACACGGCGTTTACGGAGGCGATTAATCATGACCCGGCGATTACGTACATCCAGTCGGGCAGCCAAATCCCCGGCCGGCCGAGCCTTGGCGCGTGGCTAAGCTACGGTCTCGGCAGCATGAACGAAAATCTGCCGAACTATGTGGTAATGCACGCGCGGACGAAGCATCCGGAGCAGAGCCTGTTTGGTCGCCTGTGGGGCTCGGGCTTCATGTCGTCGCAACATCAGGGAGTATTACTACGCAGCCAGGGCGATCCGGTATTGTATCTGAATAACCCCGCCGGCGTGACGCGCGGTGACCGGCGTGCACAGCTCGATGCGCTCACCGCTCTGAATCAGGCGCAGCACAAACGCTTTGCCGATCCTTCGATGTTGGGGCGCATCAAGCAACACGAGATGGCTTATCGCATGCAGGCATCAGTGCCGGAATTGATGGATTTGAGCAAGGAACCCGACTCGACTTTCAAACTCTACGGTAATGATGCCAAGACGCCTGGCACGTTTGCAGCGTGCTGCTTGAACGCTCGCCGACTGGCAGAGCGCGGCGTGCGCAACATCCAGATTTTCCATCGAGGCTGGGACGCCCATGGCAACCTCGCCGGCGAGCATGGCAACCAATGTAAAGATGTTGATCAAGGCAGTGCCGCGCTTATCAGGGATTTAAAAAACCGTGGCCTGCTCGACGACACATTGGTGGTGTGGGGTGGTGAGTTTGGCCGCACGCCGTATTGCCAGGGCAAACTGGGTAAGGACAATTACGGGCGTGACCATCACCCTCGTTGCTTCTCCGTCTGGATGGCCGGCGGCGGCATTAAGCCCGGCATCACCTATGGCCGAACCGACGATTATGGCTATAACATTGCCGACGCCGATGGAAACATGCTCAAGCCGCAGCCACAAAAGGACAAGTGGACGCCGGGCACCATGCACATCCACGACCTCAACGCCACCATCCTGCACCAGTTAGGCATCGATCACCACAAACTAACCTATCGCTATCAAGGCCGTGACTTCCGCCTCACCGACGTCCACGGGCACGTGGTTAAGGACATTCTCGCTTAGTTTTTTCCTGCTCAAACAGGTCGTGCTTTGGCCATTCTTTTACGGCATTGGCGGCGGAATGTACTAACGAATCAATCTTGTTGGATGCTGCTTGCCCATCAACTGCCTGGCGGGTATTGAACAGCACTGCCCAACATATCCCGTCGTGTCGAAGAACAAGAATTGTTGATGTTCCATCCAGCCCCCCAGAGTGCCAGCGATTGAATTTCCCTGTGTTTCTCACTGGTCGAATTGCCCAGCCCAACCCGTAATAAGCTGCCTTAGGTTTCCCAGCATTGTCGTGACCGGCAATCCCTTTTGGTCTTGCAACCATCTTGCCTATACTTTTTTCGGTTAGCACTTTGGATGAATTAAAACATTCTACGGCTGATCCGAAGCGCACTAAATCGACTGCCGAAGCTATCCAGGCGCCGTGAGAATCCATGGCTTCAAGATACCATGC
>JAPKEI010000248.1 GCA_028872685.1 Verrucomicrobiota bacterium
CCTTTGCCTAGCATCGCCGCTCCACGTTATGAGATTTGGCATTAACTCCTTTTTATTCACTTCGCCGTTTACGACGAAATCCACCAGCCTATTTCCTAAGTTTGTGAGATGGGGCTTCGACACCATCGAAATCCCCATCGAAGCGCCCGAGCACATCGACTCGGTGAAGGTTCGCAAAGCCCTCGACAAACACGGGCTCGCGTGCGGCTCGGTGTGCGCGTGCATGGGCCCCGGGCGCGACTTTCGTGGCAGCGCCAAGGATCAGCGCGAGGCGATGAAATATTGCAAAGCGCTCATAGATCATATGGTAAATCTAGGCTGCCCGTCGCTCATTGGCCCCGTGTACAGCGTGGTCGGCAAGGCCGATGCCGTGGATCCGAAGGAGCAGAAACGCGAGTTTGCGTTGGTGGTGAAAAATCTTAAAGTGCTTTGCGCGTATGCCGAGAAAAAGGGTGTGCAGATTTGCGTGGAGCCGCTCAACCGGTTCGAGACTGACTTTCTCAACACCTGTGAAAAAGGACTGCGTCTCATCAAGGCGGTCAACAGCCCTGTGCTCAAGCTGCACCTCGATACCTTTCACATGAACATCGAGGAAAAAAACCAGGCTGCCGCCATTCGCAAGGCCGGCAAATTGCTCGGCCATTTTCACGCCTGCGGTAGCGACCGCGGCACCCCAGGCAACGACCACATTGACTGGACCCCCATCGTCAAGGCGCTCAAAGGGATCCGCTACAAGGGCGATGTGGTGATCGAGAGTTTCACCACTGATGTGAAGGTCATCGCCCGTGCGGCAGCTATCTGGCGGCGCATGGAGCCTACTCGTGAGGAAATCGCCGTGAAGGGCCTGAAGTTTTTGAAGAAAGCGTTCAAGTAAACCATCCAATTAAATAACTATGAAAAAAATCATTATTACCTTTTTGACCGCGACCCTTGCGCTAACAACCTTAGCGGACGAGAAGGGCCTTAAATCTATCTTTGACGGGAAAACCCTCAAGGGCTGGAACGGAGATCCAAAATTCTGGAGCGTGAAGGATGGTGCCATTACCGGCCAGACCACCAAGGAAAACCCCACCAAGGGCAATACCTTTATTATTTGGGAAGCGGGCAAACTAAAGAATTTTGTGCTCGAGTTGGATTTCAAGATCATAGCCGGCAATAGTGGCATCCAGTACCGCAGTTTCAAGAAGTCCGGCAACAATGACGGCTGGCGCATCGGAGGTTATCAGGCTGACTTTGCTGCTGGAGCCGGTGGCGACCGCTTCTCAGGCATCTGTTACGGCGAAGGGTTCCGCGGTATCTTGTCCCTTAGAGGTGACCAAACGACTCTCACTAAAGAGGGAGGCAAGCTTAAGAAGACGATCAAGAAAATCGGAGATGCTGCCGCACTCGGCAAGCTGGTGAAGAAGGAGGACTGGAACACCTTCCGCATCGAGGCCAAGGATTTCCACCTCACCCATTACATTAATGGCGAGAAAATGACTGTGCTCATCGACAACGACGAGAAAGTCCGCCGTGCCGAGGGTCTTTTAGCACTGCAGTTGCACCAAGGCCCACCGATGACCGTGCAGTTTCGCAATATCCGCGTAAAGAACCTTAAATAATTTTGTAAGGGCGACAAAAAAAATAATTCAAAAAGATAACACGATGAAAAAGATTCTGACACTCGGCTTAATCCTTGGGCTATCGATTGGCGTGATGGCCAAACCCAAAAAGGTTGTAATGATTGCCGGTGGCCCAAGTCACGGTGTGCTATCACACGAACATAACGCGGGGATTCAGCTTCTCGCCAAGTGCCTTAAGCAAGGCGCGAGCGAATTGGTGACTCCGGTCGTTGTGCTTAACGGTTGGCCCAAGGATGCCAGCGTTTTTGACGGTGTTGATGAGGTGGTGATCTATAGTGATGGAGGCGGTAGGCATCCTGCTCTAGGTGGCAAAAACCTCGAGACCCTTGGCAAGTTAATGGACAAGGGTGTCGGTTTCCTCACCATTCACTACGCCGTGGAGCCCACCACCAACAAGGGTAATAAGGAATTCATCGCGTGGCAGGGCGGCTGTTTCGAAACACATTGGTCGGTGAACCCGCACTGGACCGCCAATTTCACGAAGTTTCCAAAGCACCCCATCACACAAGGAGTTAAGCCCTTCAAGGCGAATGATGAGTGGTATTTTCATATGCGCTTTGCGCCGGGGATGAAGGGCGTGACGCCGATTCTTTCCGACGTGGCCCCAAAGGAAACTATGAAGCGCGGCGACGGTGCTCACAGCGGCAATCCGGCTGTCCGAAAGAGCGTGGCGGCAGGTAACCCCCAGCATGTGGCCTGGGCGTTTGAGCGACCCAATGGCGGCCGAGGGTTTGGCTTCACCGGCGGACACAATCACCTCAATTGGGCCAACGACGATTTCCGCAAGACCGTTCTCAACGCCATCGTGTGGGTCGCCAAGGCGGAGGTGCCGAACGGTGGGGTGCGAAGCAAGTTGGTAGAAAAAGATTTATACGAAAACCTAGATAACAAGGGTCGTAAGCCTAAGCCAAAGAGCAATCCCGGCCCCAAGCCTTCCGGTAAGGTGACTGGTGCCAAGGCGGTAGCGGAATCGAAGTTGATCACCAAGAAAACTGGACCAGCCAAGCTGGAGGCGAATATCAAGGGCGCGAAGGAGTTGCATTTGGTGGTCACCGATGGCGGTAATGGATTTGGTTGTGACTGGGCTGATTGGGTGGAACCCACCCTCATTGATGAATCGGGCAAATCCACAAAGCTGACCGCGCTGAAATGGAAGAGTGCCGTTTCTGGTTATGGCTCCGTGGGCGTCAACAAGAATTGCGATGGTAAGCCGTTGCGGGTTGCGGGCAACCTCATGGAATTTGGCCTCGGCACGCATGCCAATTCGCTCATCAGTTACGCGCTTCCTAAAGGCCACAAATTTGTGAAATTCGTTTCCACTGTCGGCCTCGATAATGGCGGTACAGACCAAGGTGCCTGTGGCAATGTGTCTAGCGTGCAGTTCCACGTGTTCACGCAAAAACCGAAATTTGCGGTGGCCGCATCCGGTGGCGGCCAAGCCGTTGGCGGGCGCACGCCGGAAGAGGCGATTGAAAATCTCGATGTGCATGCGGCGTTGCAGGCGGAGGTGTTTGCTGCTGAGCCAATGATGCTTAGCCCGGCGAACATCGATATTGATCATCGCGGTCGTGTGTGGGTGTGCGAGGTGATCAACTATCGCCGACACAATGGTAAACGCCCCGAGGGTGACACTATTCTTATACTTGAGGACACCAACGGTGATGGTAAAGCGGACTCGAAGAAGATTTTCTATCAGGGCCGCGATATCGATTCAGCCCACGGCGTGTGTGTGCTTGGTACGCCCGACGGTAAAAATACGCGGGTCATCGTTAGTGCGCTGGACAAGGTGCAGGTGTTCACCGACGTGGACGGAGACGATAAGGCCGACAAAAAAGAGACGCTTTTTTCGGGCATCAGCGGTTCGCAGCACGATCATGGGATTCACCAGTTTATGTTTGGTCCGGATGGGCGATTGTATTTCAACTTTGGCAACGCAGGCAAGCAGCTCAAGGACAAGGACGGTAATACTGTGACCGACCTTGCCGGCAATGCGGTAACCGCCAATCGCAAACCGTATCAGGAGGGCATGGTGTTTCGTTGCAAACTTGATGGCAGCGAGATGGAGACGTTGGGCTGGAATTTCCGCAATAACTGGATGGTCACCGTCGATAGCTTCGGCACCCTTTGGCAGAGCGACAATGACGATGACGGAAACCGCGGCGTGCGCATCAACTACGTGATGGAGTATGGCAACTACGGCTACAAGGATGAGTTCACGGGCGCGGGCTGGCGGTCCAAGCGCACTAACATGGAAAAGACCGTGCCTGATCAGCATTGGCACCTCAACGATCCGGGTGTGATGCCCAACCTGCTCCAAACCGGCGCAGGATCGCCCACAGGCATCTGCGTCTATGAGGGAGACCTTTTGCCAAAGGTGTTTCAGGGGCAGATGATCCACACCGATGCCGGTCCGAGTATCGTGCGCGCATATCCCGTGAAACGCAGTGGCGCAGGCTATTCGGCGAGTATCGTGAACATCCTTGATGGTGCTAAGCGTGACAAATGGTTTCGCCCCTCCGACGTGAAGGTGGCCCCTGATGGTTCACTGATCGTGGCTGACTGGTACGACCCCGGCGTGGGCGGCCATAACATGCGCGACCTTGACCGCGGGCGTCTATTCCGCGTCACCCCTAAGG
Source organism: Verrucomicrobiota bacterium (assembly GCA_028872685.1). Classification (GTDB taxonomy): domain Bacteria; phylum Verrucomicrobiota; class Verrucomicrobiia; order Limisphaerales; family UBA1100; genus JACNJL01. The sequence continues at coordinate 4,259 of JAPKEI010000248.1, forward strand.
GTCACAAAGGCTACAAGCTGCCTAAACAGAACTTCAAAAC
>JAPKEI010000249.1 GCA_028872685.1 Verrucomicrobiota bacterium
GCGTGATATAGGTTTTGTCGTATTCCAAAAGTGCTTCTTCCTTAGTTTTTGTTAACCGGTCTATTTTACGCCTTATCAAGTTCGTGCGGCGCCATGCTGGCAATTGAAACCGCGAGCCAAGAAAAAATCCGTGAAAGGCCTGAAAAAGATAAGGCTTTTTTCGGATTTATTTGGCACTTTGTTCACTTTTTGTCATCAACTCGTTTCCCAAATATCAATTTCAATATTTTGTTGGTTATGAGACAATTGAGCTGTTTACTTGACAACCGCAAGCCTCCAGGATGATAACCTGTAGTCGTTACTGGCTTATTGGAGACCCCCCATGAACGGTCGACTTTTTTCCCTTCTACTATGCATCTGCTTGCCATCGCTCGCTCTTGGCGATAAGCGCTCTTTAGACCTCAATCTGTTTGGCACGACCCATGGACATTCCAACTGGTCGATCGATGCCTTTGGTCTTGGTAATCAAAAGTTGGGCCCAGAAGTCGCGTATCAATTTGCCCGTGGAGATAAAGCCACTCACCTTAATGGTAATGAAGTTCAACTTAAGCAGCCGCTGGATTTCTTCATGCTGTCTGACCATGCAGAAATGATGGGAACAGCCCCTGGGTTAACCGAGAAAGGCAGTGCAGTTTATGACACACCGATCGGCGAACTGGTTCGCTCTGGCAAAGCCACCGAGGCCTTTACCATGATCGGCCGTGCAATGATCAGCGGCAAGCCACTGGAGGGCCTTGGCGACCCTGAGGTTGTGAAGTCCTTGTGGAAAGAATACGTGGCTATTGCAGATCGTTTCAATAAGCCAGGTGTGTTTACGACCTTCCCGGGATATGAATGGACATCTCTGCCCGGCGGAGCCAACATGCATCGGAATATTATTTTCCGCAGTTCGAAGGTTCCCAAGGCGCCATTTTCCGCGCTGGATTCGGACAAGCCCGAAGAACTATGGACTGTATTGGAAGGCTGGCGTGCTCAAGGGATTGAAGTGTTTGCAATCTCTCATAACGGTAATGGCAGCCTTGGAAAAATGTTTGGACTGGTTGATTCGAGCGGCACCTTTATCACAAAGGATTGGGCAAACCGGCGAAATCTCAACGAACCCCAACACGAGGCGGGGCAGGTAAAAGGCTCATCGATGGCGCATCCGATGTTTTCGCCAAACGACGAGTTCGCTGACTTTGAGCTTTGGAACCGCAACGTCCCTAACGGTGCCCCGGTTCCTGCCCTGAGAGGCAACTACGTTCGTGAAGGCTGGAAAATCGGGCTTGGCATGAAAAACCAGCTTGCTGGTATAAACCCTTACCAATTCGGTGTGGGCGGCGGCTCGGACAGCCACGCGACCATTAACACATTTGAAGAGTTCAACAATCAAGGCAACCATGTGTTCGACAGCACTCCCGAGACGCGCCGAAACGGCTTGCCCGGGCAGGATCTCGGCGTAGCGGGAGATAACCTTTATCTTAGCCCTGGCACTCTAACTGGGGTATGGGTGGCCAAGAATGATAGAGGACATATCTTTGATGCCATGAAACGTCGTGAAAGTTATGCCACCTCTGGCACCCGTATAAAAGTACGCTTATTCGCTGGGTACGATTTACCCGACGATCTTATGTCCAAACCAGATTGGGTCGACCAGGCTTATTCGAGCGGCGCGGCTCCAATGGGGGGCGTTCTGCCTGCGCAGGACAAGCCGGTGAAGATTGCTATCCAGGCAATGAAGGCGCCCCACAGTGGCAATCTGGATCGAATTCAGATTATAAAAGTCTGGTCCGACGGACATATGGAGTACGAAAAAATCTTTAACGTTGCTGTTTCTAACGGTCGGGTCGTTGACTCCCAAACCGGAAGCGTAGACCCTCTCCCAAATACCGTTGATTTGTCCAAGGCCACCTATACCAACGAATATGGTGCGACGCAGTTGCAAGCGATCTGGACCGACCCCAGTCATATTAGAGAGCAGAATGCCGCTTATTACGCTCGGGTTCTTGAGATACCGACACCGCGCTGGTCGACCTACGATGCTGTTAAGCTTGGGTTGCCTGTCTCTGACAAAGTGCCCCCCACAATTCAAGAACGCGCCTGGACGTCTCCCATCTGGATTTCCGGGGGATAAGTATTGAGGTAACTCCCCCGCGGCAAAATAAATTGAAACGCGGAAAGTTGGCGATATCTGCGGCGTTGATTCGCCGACACGGCACCGCAAGCAATGACACATGACCAAGCCCCACTGGCTGTTTTTTATTCTCATCGGAGGGCTGGCTTATCTTTTTGAGTCGTCCTTAGCGCTCCAGACCCCGAACAGGCCTGCGATCGGGCCAATATCAGAATCGAGAATTCAAGGACTTAAAGATGAATGGCGCCTTCTTCACCAGGATGTGCCGACTCCCGAACAGCTGTCGGAGCTCATCCAGAGTGAAATAGACAACGATATGCTGTTTGAGTTCGGTGTTTCTGCCGGGCTCGTCGAGGGTGATCCAGTCACCAAGATGCGGCTGACTCGCAATATGCTATTTCTGGGGATAACAGATAACAACTCCGATGAAGAATTAATTGAAAAAGCTATTTCTCTGGAGCTGCATCTCAACGATGAGGTTATCAAGCGACGGGTGGTGCAACTCACAAAGCAGTTACTACTGAGTCGTTACCCCCCTACGCTGCCAACACAAACTGATATCGCCAAAGCATTTGTTCAGCGTTATAGCGGCGTGAAAACTCCGTCTCGATACTCGCTTTACCAGGTCTACCTTGATCCCGCCAGGGCGAGCGATGCTCCGAGATTACTTGAGCGCGCCAGAAGTCACGGGACGGACCCGGAGATGGTTCTGACAACCAGCAGTCCCTCTTTGCTGCCATCAAAACTGCTTTCAGTGACCCTTGACCAGATTCGCTCGCAACTTGGAGATCTCTTCGTCGACGAGCTAAAGAACTCTGATCTACCGACAGAACAATGGCTTGGGCCCATTAACTCTCACTACGGTATCCACCTGGTTTGGATTACAGGCATCAACCTCGGGGCTGAGATTAAACTTGAGGATGTCCGGCCCGAGCTGGAATATGACCTTCGAATGGAGGCCCGCGCTGATGCACTTGCCCGCGGTTACGCCGAGTTGCGAAAAAACTATGAGATTCGGCTGCAATGAACCTTCTGTGTAGGCTGATCTTTCTTGCGCTCTTGCTGCCCTCGGCCACATGGGCGCACAAGTTTGCGCCCTCCCTCCTCAGTGTGGTTGAAAGCGCGCCCAATTCCTATGCCGTAACCTTCAAGACGCCAGTCCAAACGACCACAAGATCATTGATGAAACCAACCTGGCCCGACGGGTGCTCGCCTGTGGTTATCGAGAAGCCGATACGCGTAGGCACCGGCATCATCACTCAATGGCGTCTGACCTGTAATCCTCCTGCTTCAAACCTGGCAGGCAAGTCCTTTGGCGTATCCGGCCTTGCTCCCAATCGGGCAAACGCTATTTTTACGTTGACGCTGATCGATGGAACCGATTTTCAAGCCATGTTGAATGTGAACCACCCCACGTACCTGATTCGTGCACCGCGTAGCACTGGGGATGTTTTCCTCGATTACCTGGTTCTCGGAGTCAGACATATCTGGGGAGGATTAGATCACCTGCTCTTCGTATTTGGCCTGCTCCTATTGATTGCCGGACCGCGCAGACTGCTGTGGACAATAACTGCGTTTACGCTTGGCCACAGCGTCACGCTTGCACTCGCGACCCTTGGCGTCATCCAGTATCCAATCGATTTAATCGAGGTACTAATAGCGATAAGTGTATTTACTTTGGCTGTCACCCTTGCCAGTAAGAATCAAGAACGCCTCCTCTGGCGATCGCCGGGGTGGTTGGCTGCAGGGTTTGGACTTCTTCATGGAATGGGATTTGCCGGAGCCCTTTTGGAAATCGGACTTCCTGCAAAGAATTTGCTTTTGGCGCTTTTCAGTTTTAACGCCGGCATCGAGGGCGGACAGATTTTATTTATTGCCGCTTTTTTGCTTCCATGGCAATACTTGAAAAAACGGTCAAGCAGGCGGTTTGGAGTGGCACGCTGGGCCTCCATCTACCTGCTCGGCTCCCTCGCTGCCTACTGGACAGTGGAACGGTCAGTTATCGCTTTTGGATAGGCGCCGTCAGGCGAAAACCGGCAGGTACCCGTTAGTTCTTTGGCTGCCCTGAGGTGCGGTTTCGGGCAGGATTACCCGGGCGCTCAGGAAACGGCTGAGCGGGAAGCTAAATGCTCCATTGCGAGAAGATTTCGCTGCTTGAACCTCCTACATAATTTCTG
>JAPKEI010000250.1 GCA_028872685.1 Verrucomicrobiota bacterium
GTTGACGTATCTTAATTTTCGCGACAACCCCGACCTCGTCAAAGTTCAGATTGACCAACTGCAAAAGGCGTTACCAAACTTCCAAATTATTACTATAATTTCGGGAGTTACTCGTCGGAATCAACGTGAATGTTGTTCGGCTGGTCATCGGCCCGGGGTTTTCGGCTTCGGAATCTTGATGCGATGGAAGGTGTCGTAAGCTTTATTCAGGTGAAAGTGGACCGTGCCTGAAATCTCGTACGGTTTTCCGTTCAGGTTCGCTGCGATTGACAGCTTCTCCTTCGGCGGCACTTTTCTGGTGAGTCCTGCGCTCCGCCCCTCGTAAATCTTTTTGGGTTCTTTGATGTAAAGCAACGTCTCGGGAATTTTTCCGAAGGGGGATTGCCAGCCTTTCAGGTGTCGTTTCCCTGCCATGGGGACACCATTTGGAAAGTAATTTAAAACTTCACCGGAGACTAATTTGGCAGCACTCACTAATCGGTTATTTTGAAATCGTTCGTTGATAATGAGCGGCACATGGCTCGTGTTCTTTATGAAATAACGGATGCTCGTTTCGCTGCGCACTTCTCTGATGGTCACCCCTTTTGGCAGGGAATTGGCGTCAATCACGAATGTGAATCCGTAACGGGAGGGCGGCGGGGCCGGCCTGTCTCGGCAATAACCCAACATGGCAAGTGAAAACATAAGGGTCAACAATGTGTAATGAAAATGAATCCGCTTCATGCGTGTAATCCTAGACTTCCCTCCGTGCTTTCGCAAACTGGAAGTAGCAAATCAGAGTGTGTACGGTTGTGGTATTAATCGGCGACCCGAATGGCGGGAATACCCCAACTACTTTCCTTGAACACCTTTTCCTCCGGCCACGACGGCTGGTTGAAACGGCCGGCTGATACTGGTTTGCGGCTTACCTATCGTGGAGCCGCCGAGGGACTTTAAATGTGCATTGATCGCCGTCTCAAATTTCCCCGCATCCACTTGGCTCACACTGCCATCAGCCAATGCAATTTGGCCTTCGTTTTTGTTTAACTGCGCCATGATGTATGGCGAGAGCCGTTTTACTTCAACGGCCGGCGTGGTTTCGGCAATATCATCCGCACCTACAAATCGCGTGGAGTTGCCCGGTGGATTCTTTACCGTCCTGCAGATGGACTGGTAATTCGCCACAAACCACCGGCTGCCAAACGGTTTGAGGCATGGATGCTCCGTGTTGCGGGAGAGCCCCACGATGGTGTTTGGCAGGAGTTGATCGCCTCCATGACAAACGGAGTAGCTGAGCCCCTTGATGTCCATTTGCCGTAGCGCGGTAAAGTTGGACGCCATGGTTTCGTTGGCCGATTGCGCCTGTGGATCGCATGGGGAGAGCAGTGTTTTGGGTGTGCTCAGCGCGTTGAGGATACTGGGAATGCAAAACAGCGTGGACACATCACGCACCCGGCGATTGGCCGGTGCTTGGTTCGGGAATGGTCTGACGCCCGTGAGTCCGGCGGTGACTTCAGCCTGCTCTTCCAGCGTCAGCAACCACGGATAACGGCTGTTATAATCATTGGCAAACCCAGTGAGTGCCAGGGTAACTTGCCGCAGATTGCTCGCACATCGCAGCCGGTTTGCCTTGTTTTTTGCCCGCGCAAGAACCGGCAACAGGATCGATGCCAAAATTCCGATGATGGCGATCACCACCAGCAACTCGATCAAGGTGAACCCGCGGCGGGTACGGTTTAGCGAGCTAGCTTGCATGACTGTGCAAACCTAACCAAAACAGTGACCCTTGCCAACGGAAAAGACAGTCAACATTTGGATTGGTTAAAAGGAAAAGCCCCGGCCAAAGCCGAGGCTTCCCCCATCTCCATTGAGTGTTACTTTAGCGCCATTCCCACCAGCCCCGACTGCTATTGCGCCGGAAGGGCTTGCGCTTTTTGACGACCAATCGGCCTTCAATTTTGCCTTCCGCGCCGCGCCAGCCGTCCACGGCGATGTGGTACGTCCGCCCGCGCCGCACGTTGAACCGCACACGGCTGGTGAGCCGCCCACCACTGTCGTCATCGCGCGCCACGCGGCGCAAGCCATCGAGTGTGTTGCCGCGGTACACGGCCATCACGGTATCGAAGTTGCTGCCGCGCAGGGTGATGTCGCCCTGACCCGAACGCGGAGCGGTCCAAGTGAACCACACGGATTTCTCTGCCTTGCGCCAGTAATGGCGAGGTTCGCCATCCTCCGCCGTGGCCGCCACGTTCGTGAAGCCGGACAAGCTGGCGCGCCTTCCGCTCAAGCCGGCTGATTCATCGAAGTTATCATTCGCCGGCGGGTGAACCACTGCCACGGATAGGCTCGCACTGGCTGAATCTTTGCCGGCCGCGCTGGCCTCGGCGGTGATAGTGAGTTCCGTTACGCTCGCGTCATCGGTCACCAGCAATGCCGCCGTGTACACGCCGTCATCCGCCGTGGCATCCGGTGCCGCGCCGTCGTCGGTGAACATCAACACAGTGCCAAGCGCGTTGCCGGTCACCGTTGCACCCGTCACTGGTGTCACATCGGTCACGCTTGCCAGCACGGCTACTGTGCGCCCGCCACGCAACGGATCTTCCGAAACGCTGAGAGTCAACTCAAGCGAGCCATCGTCCGCGCCATCCAGTGCGTTGCCCGCATTGGCGAGGCCACCGCTTACGGTGCGATCTCGAAGCGAATCCAGAAACACGCTGGTGTTCAGCAAACGCGCCTTCGCTTGAGCCGCGTTCAAGGATCCGTCGTGCGCCAGCAGCAGCGCCATCACACCCGCCACGTGCGGCGTGGCCATACTGGTGCCGCTGTAGTAGGCGTAACTTTCGTCCGAGTCCGCCACGGTGGAAAAGATGTCCACACCTGGCGCGCCTAAGTCGACGGTGGTTTTGCCGTAGTTAGACCAACTTGCTAAACCGCCCGTACGATCAATTGCGGCCACCGCGATGATGTTGTCCAGGTCATACGCGCTGGGATAGCTCGGCGAGTTGTCGGTGTTCAAACCACTGTTGCCCGCTGCCGCGATGAACAGTACACCCGCATCCTGCGCGCGCTTGATGGCATCATAAAGGCTTTGGCTGAAACCGCCGCCGCCCCAACTATTGCTGAGTATCTTCGCGCCTTTGCTGACCGCGAAATCGATGCACGTCACCGCACCGCTGGTATAGCCGCTGCCTTGCGCGCTGAGGAATTTGCAGCCCATCAAGCGCACCTGCCAAGCCACGCCCACATGCGCATAGCCGTCATTGGCCGATGCGCCAATTGTGCCCGCGCAATGCGTGCCGTGCCCGTGATCGTCCATCGGATCGCCGTCGTTGTTGATCACGTCGATGCCGTGCACGTTGTCCACGTAGCCGTCGCCGTCGTCATCCATTCCGTTGTCGGGAATCTCATCGGGGTTTACCCACATTTGATTTCGCAACTCCTGATGAGTGTGGCGAATGCCTGTGTCGATGACCGCCACTAAAACATCGGTGGAACCGGTGGTCACATCCCACGCCTTTGGCGCTCCGATGTCGATGCCCGCGCGCCCGCCGTTTTGGCCCGTGTTGTTCAGACCCCACAACCAACCGTTTACGTAGCCCTCATCTGCGGGTTCTCCCGCGCGAGTCAGCACATAATCCGGTTCAGTCGATTCAAATGCATCCGTCGATTGCAAAGCCTTTAGCCCCGTCATCAACTGCATCTCGCCATCCAACGCCGCGCGTTCGCCCTCCGCCGCCGGCAAATCAATCGCCACCCAGCTCAAGCCGTTCAAGGCATTCGGTTCATTTGTAAGCTGCGCGCCAATGGCTTCTAGTGCCGCGCGCAGATCCGCGAGGGACGTGCCCGCCTTCACCCGAGCCATCACTCGCGAAGGATGCGCCGGTTGTCCGTGGTATATGACCGTGCCCTTCGGCAACTTCGCCACCAATGGTGCACCTTGTCGAACCGCGTGCGCCCGCCAATCGCGTCCACTTTCATTGGGCGTGGTTGCCGTGCGATGTTTCAATACGAACGCATCACGGACCGGTTCCGTCTTCTTGCGAACGTGAGTTTGGAACTGCTGATCGCGCACTGAACGAGCCGCCGATTGCGACTGTTCCCGCATCCCCGCCAACCGCTCCGCCGCCCCTGTGCGCTCTTGCGCCGAGGTCGGTTGAGAAGAAACCGAGTTGTCTTTAGTCTTGGGAATTCCCCACCAGAGCAGAATTGCAGTGAGGCTGAAAACCGCCGCTAATGCGGCCGGTCGGGTATTATTATCTTTCATGGATGGTACCTTTCTGTTTTACGAAGGCCCA
>JAPKEI010000251.1 GCA_028872685.1 Verrucomicrobiota bacterium
GGGCAATCATCATCCGCAATCGCCGGCACATCCAAAATCGATCCCTCCGACGCGCGCCACACCATGCCCAGCGTGATTTCCTCAGGCGCTTTCGCCAGCCGATAACCTCCATGTTTGCCGCGCACGCTATTCACCAAACCCGCGCCTTTCAGCTCAATGAGAATTTGCACGAGATAATTGGCGGAAGTCCCCACCGTCTCGGCAAGTTCCTCCACCTTACGCGCCGGCCCCTCGCGCGGCAACGACGCCAGCGAGAGCACGGCGCGTGCTGCGTAATCGGTTTTGACCGAAAGTTTCATGTGCCAAACCTATGACACAAGGTGACCCGCGCCAATGGAAATCTTGGCCGATGACACGTCCGCCGCTATAACCCCCCCGTGAGCGGCACACTGCGCGTCCATGAAATTTATCTGAGCCTTCAGGGCGAAAGCACTTTCGCCGGGCGGCCGTGTGTCTTCGTGCGCCTCACCGGTTGCGACCTTCGCTGCTCCTACTGCGACACCGCTTATGCCTTCACCGGCGGTGAAACAATGACGCTCGCCGCCATCCAAAACGAAATCGCCGCCCAAGCTGAAGGCTATCCAGAACCTCCGATTGTGGAACTCACCGGCGGTGAGCCGCTCCTGCAAAAGGAAACTCCCGCACTAATGACCACCCTCTGCGACGCCGGCTTCACCGTGCTCCTCGAAACCAGCGGCGCGCACGACATCACTGCCATCGATCCTCGCGTCCATCGCGTTGTGGATCTCAAATGCCCCAGTAGCGGCGAGCACGAAAGGAACCTCGAAAGCAATTTCACAAACCTCCGCCCCACCGACGAAGTCAAATGCGTCATCGGAACCCGCGAAGATTACGAATGGGCCAAGGCGCAACTCCAAAAAATCCATGGCCAATGCGAAGTGCTTTTTTCTTGGGTTAACCCACTCACTCCCGGCCAACAAAGCGACGTTCTCAAACCCGTCCCTGCCAACCACACCCCGCTCACCCGCCGCCAACTCGCCGAAGCCATCATCGACGACCGCCTCCCCGTCCGCTTCCAGCTCCAACAACACAAACATATTTGGCCCCCGGAGCAAAAAGGCGTTTAATGAACCTCCACCTCCAACTCCTGCGTGACTACGAAAGTCGCAACGTTACCCACCTTGCAGAGGACAGCTCGTGGCCGATCGTGTGGGATCGCGCCAAGGGTGTGCACGTGTGGGATACCGATGGCAAAAAGTATCTCGACCTCACCGCTGCTTTCGCCGTTGCCACCACCGGCCACGCCAACCCGCGCGTCACCAAGGCCGCACAGGCCCAACTCGCAAAACTCCCTCACGCCATGGGCGACGTACACCCACACGCCCTCAAGGGCCAACTCGCCAGTGAACTTTCCAAACTCACTTTCGAACGCTGGAAACGCGGCCGCGGCAAAACCATTTTCTGCAACTCCGGTTTCGAAGCCGTCGAAGCCGCACTAAAGACCGCCCTGCTCGCCACCGGCAAAAAGGGGGTCATCGCCTTCGAAGGCGCCTACCACGGCCTAGGCTACGGCGCCCTCGCCGCCACCCACCGCGAACATTTCCGCAATCCCTTCAAAAAACAACTCAGCAAATTCGGCCACTTCGCACCCTTTCCCATCACCTCTAAGGAATTGGCAGAAACAGAAACACAACTCAAAGTCCTCTTCAAAAAACATCCCATTGGGGCTGTGCTCGTGGAGCCCATCCAAGGTCGCGCGGGTCTTCGTGTTCCTCCAGCGAAGTTTCTCCGGATGCTGCGCAGCTTGTGCGATCAACACGATGCTTTATTGATTTATGATGAGATTTATACCGGCTTCGGCCGCACGGGCGAATGGTTTGCCTGTGAGCATAGTTCCTCTTTCCCCGATCTCATTTGCCTTGGCAAAGCGCTCACCAACGGTTTCCCACTCAGCGCCTGTGTGGGGCGCGCCACGGTGATGGATCGCGCGTGGCCGGAGAGCACTGGTGAAGCCATCCACACCAGCACCTTTCTTGGGCACCCCGTCGGTTGCGCCATGGCGCTGGCGCAGGTGCGTGAACTGAAGGAGAAAAAACTCATCACCCAATCCCGCCGACGCGGAAAGCAGTTGGAAAAATTGTACAAACGCTTTCCCATCCGCGGCGCGCGATTTGTAGGCAAAGGGCTTATGGCTGGACTGGCCTTCGATGAGTCTGAAGGCCCGCGCGTGTTCGCCGTGGTCAAGGACATGCTGCGCCGTGGATACATTTTATTGCCCGCCGGAGAGCATGGCAACGTCATCGCTCTCACGCCCGCCTTCACCATCACTGAAAAACAACTCGAACGAACTCTGCGCGCTTTGCAATCGTCATTCGCTAAATCATGAATCGCACTGACATTCGTGAGACGCTTGACGAGGAATCCATTCGGCTCACCAAGTCGCTCGGCCAGAATTTGTTGCACGATCAAAATGTGCTGCGCCGCATTGCCAAGGCGGGCGATCTTTCCCCCACCGACAAAGTGCTGGAAATCGGCCCCGGCCTCGGCGCACTGACGGCGCATTTATTACCGGCGGTCAGCCAACTCACTGCCATTGAAATGGATCGGAGGCTGGAAGCAAAACTTCGGGAACGATTTGGCGAAGAACCGCATTTTGATCTGCACCATTACGATGCGCTCAAATTTTTTGCAACTGGCGAGGCCAAGGATACCGATTGGAGCGATTGGAAGTTAATTTCCAACCTCCCCTACTCCGTGGCATCCCCGTTACTAGTCGATCTCGCTGGCATGCCGCGCGGGCCGAAGCGATTGGTGGTCACGCTACAGCTCGAAGTAGCCCAGCGATTGTGCGCGATTCCGGCCACCAAGGAATACAGCAAACTGACCTTACTCGTCGGTTGCCGTTATGAAGCGGGCGAGATGTTCCGGATTTCGCCGCATTGTTTTTTTCCTGAACCCCGCGTGGATTCCGCCTGCCTCACCTTCCATCGACGTGCCAAGCCGTTGTTTGACGATGCGTTGTATCCACCGTTCAAGACCGTCGTCAAACGCGCGTTCAGCCAACGCCGGAAAATGATGCGCAAGAACCTGAAAGGCGGCTGGCCGGATGACAAAATTGACGCAGCGATGAGCGCTACGGGATTGGATGTGAAAATCCGTGCGGAGAAAGTAACGCTGGTGCAGTTTGTGGAATTAACTCAAAGGCTACACGATGAATGAAGACATCTTTGACGTTGTAAACGACGACGACGAAATCATCGGACGCGAACTACGCAGCGTCGTGCATGCGCGCGGTTTGCTGCATAGGGCGGTGCATGTGCTGGTCTACAACGCCGCCGGACAGCTCTTCCTGCAAAAGCGGTCGATGGCCAAGGATAACGACCCCGGCTTATGGGACAGCTCGTGTAGCGGCCACGTGGATTCCGGCGAGAGCTACGCGGTGGCTGCCGAGCGGGAGTTGATGGAGGAAATCGATTTACTCGTGGACGAACCGATGGAGGAGCTTTTCAAAATCGAAGCCAGCGCCGGAACAGGCTTCGAGTTCGCAGTTATCTACCGCACCGAATCTGAAGGCCCATTTACTCTCTGCCCCGAAGAAATCGACGAAGGCCGCTGGTTCACGCCGGAGGAAATTAACAACGCTCTCGCCAGCGAGCCTGAAAAATTCTCACCCACTTTCAAAATTGTGTGGGGCCGCCTGTAGCAACGTCGTTAGGCGTTTCGCCGAATCATTCCATTGGCAACCACGGTGGCGGTAAATGGGTAGCGGTCGCTTTGGAGGCAGTGCTCCACATCCTCGGCAAGGTCGGGGAGGCTTAAGAGGCGTTGGGCGTTTTTGGCTTGGGGGAGAGTTTCTTCAACAGGTGCCGATGCGAAAAGCAAACGCGCGGCTTGGGAGGCATCATCGCATTCATCAAATAAATCCCAAACCGATTCGGCAATGGCACCGGCGGCGAGCGTGTCCTCCAGTGCCGCCTCCTCATAGGTACCGCCGCAGACAATCACCAGCTGGTTGGGCTTGGCCGTGCGCAAATAATCCGTGGTGGCGGTGAGATTCAGGAAACTGGCCACCAGCGTGTGTTCGGCATTCACGCAAGCACGCAGAGCGCGGGTGCCGTTGGTGGTGGTGGTGATGAGGGTTTTGCCAGCAACCATCTCGGCGGTGTACTCACGGGGGGAGTTGCCCAAGTCAAACTCTGTGCCGCCGGTTTTGGCGGCGGTGATGCGCAGGCCATCGCGTTCGCCGCACAGGAGGGCTTCGGGATGTTCGGCCTTGGCCGCGAGCGCCTCCTCAATAG
>JAPKEI010000252.1 GCA_028872685.1 Verrucomicrobiota bacterium
CTCCCTCGGCCAAGCTGGAGTTATTATTTCGTATGAACAGGGTTTTCACCGGTTACTGACAATTATAATCCAAAGAATTTAACATCGTCGTATTTCAACAACAGCGTTACCTGTGAATCCTGCTTGAGCCGGGGTTCGAGCCCTCGTGCTCCGCCAGTTTTTTATTGGTTTTTTTCAGCCGGCTTCTTTAGCATTTGTGTATGCGTCTTTGGTTGATATTTTTGGCGGCTGCTTGCTCTGCGCAGGCGGAAGAATTCCCTGGCAAACAGGGTGATTTTCACGGGTTTACCCTCTTTAATTTTCAACGTGACGGAGTGGCGTGCAAAATCGTCGCGCCCAAAAAGGCTGCCGCTGGCAAGCCGTGGATTTGGCGCGCGCGCTTTTGGGGGCACCAACCACAGCTCGATCTGGCGCTGCTCCAGCTCGGGTGGCACGTGGCTTATTGTGAAGTGGGTAATCTCTTCGGCAGTCCAAAAGCGGTGGCGCGTTGGGATGGCTTTTATAAATATCTCACCACGACGCACGGCTTCCATTCGCGACCCGCATTGGAAGGCATGAGTCGGGGCGGGTTGATAATTTATAACTGGGCGAAAACAAATCCCGCCAAGGTGGGTTGCATTTATGGCGATGCGCCGGTGTGCGATATCAAAAGTTGGCCGGGCGGCAAGGGAGAAGGGAAAGGGCACGGACCGACTTGGAAGCGCTGCCTTGCGACCTATGGTTTAACTGAAAAGGAGGCGAGTGCTTTTGCGGGTAATCCTGTTGACGGCCTTGCGCCGCTGGCCAAGGCTGGTGTTCCGCTAATCCATGTGGTGGGCGATGCGGATCCGGTGGTGCCGGTGGCGGAGAACACGGCGATCCTCGAAAGCCGTTATCAAAAGCTCGGTGGCCAAATCAAAGTCATCCACAAACCCGGCGTCGGGCATCATCCGCATAGCCTCAAAGATCCCGCACCGCTGGTGAAATTCATCCTCAATGCTCACGTGCGTTGAAAAAACTAGCTTCCCCCATTGTGAATAACCGGTGAAAATCCGGTGTATACGAAAGAACAACTCCCGCTTGGTGTTCGGCTGTTTTGTGATAAATTTTTCTGCGTTGAGCGGATCTTCGGAAACGCTCGGTCGGTCAGCCGACCACGGGAACGCGATTCTTCGGAATCACCTTTGACGGAATACTCCTTCGGGAGCAGGACGGAAAGAGGCAGCTCCCACCCGGGCCAGTCACCCTTCGGGGAGACAGGTTGGCCTGCCTCCTTCGGAAGGCAGGCTGGGGGGTCGGATTTGGCTGTTACCCTGAAAGGGGTAATTGCCCTACCAAGGGCAACGACCTCGAGAGAACTCCCGCAAGGGAGCCCCCTTGAAAAGGATTGGTAACCGCCCGGCGGTGGACTTCGGTTCATCATCGGGCGGTTTTTTTGTGGGTTGTTTATTTGTAGCTCTCCCATTTCCGTTGACCGCGTTCGGCCCGCGCATTAGGTTGCCGCACTTTATGATTATTGTTCTTAAACCACGGATCACGAAGCGGCAGGAAAATAGTGTGCTGCGCGAGATTCGGAAACTCGGCTACGAGCCACACGTGATGCGCGGGGTGGCGCGCACGGTGGTGGGCGCAATCGGGGATGAGGAGAAAAATCCTTCGTTGGAAAAACTCACCACGTGGCCGCAGGTAGAGAGTGTAACGCCCATCCAAAGTCGGTTCCGATTGGTGAGCCGCGAGGCGCATCCAAAAAATTCCACGGTGAAAGTGGGGCGCCATTTGATTGGCGGGAAGAAAATGCAAGTCATGGCCGGGCCGTGCTCGGTGGAGAGTGAAAAGCAATTAATGGAAACTGCCCACGCGGTGCGCAAAGCGGGTGCCACGATTTTGCGCGGGGGTGCTTTCAAGCCGCGAACCTCCCCTTATGAATTTCAGGGACTCGGCGAAAAGGGCCTGAAGCTATTGGCTAAGGCGCGTGACGAAACGGGAATGCCGATCATCACCGAACTCCTTTCGCAAAAACACGTGGATCTTGTGGCAGAGTACGCGGATATCCTGCAGATCGGCACGCGTAATGCGCAGAATTTTCAGCTGCTCATTGCGGCGGCGCGCACGGGTAAGCCGGTGCTGCTCAAGCGCGGGATGTCCATGCGCATTGAGGAATGGCTGCTGGCGGGTGAGTATGTATTAGCCAATGAAAACGCGGGGCTGATGTTTTGCGAGCGGGGCATTCGAACTTTTGAGAATTACACGCGTAACACGCTGGATCTTTCGACCATTCCGGCAGTGAAACAGGAATCGCACTGCCCGATCGTGATTGATCCCAGCCAAGGCTGCGGCCGGGCGGATCTCATCAGCAGCCTCTGCAAAGGCGCGGTGGCGATGGGCGCGGATGCGTTGCTGATTGAGGTGCACCCCAACCCCGCCGAGGCGTGGAGCGATGGCGCGCAGCAGATCACGCTCGATGGCTTCAAGAAATTGATGCGCGAGCTGAAGCCCATCATCAAGGCGGCCGGGCGTAGTTAGGCGGCCCATTCGGCAACTTTATCGTTTGAATTTTTCCGCGCACCTGCTTAACCTTGGCGCGTGATGAAATCCATTCAACAAACCTTTCTTTCCCTCACCACCTTGGTGCTCTTCAGCTGTGCCACGCCGGATGAAAATGCTCAGGCGGGCGCACCCGCCCCCGTTGCCCAAAATTCAAAAGAGCAAGCCGCCGTTACCCGGATTAAAACACTGGGCGGCCGCGTGCTGTACATCGCCAAGGATGCAAAGGAATACAGTGTGACCATCACGAAAGATTCCTTTGGCAAAACGAAAGGATTCACCGTGGCCGATGCCAAGGTGCTGGGCGAGTTGGGCAATGCGGTGGAGATTTCACTACAACATCCCGATGCCGACGATGCATGGGTGGCGTCCTTGAAGGGGCTCAACGGATTGAAGAAACTCCACCTTGAAAAAACGAAAATCACAGATCAGGCACTGGATACCATCGGCGGGCTTTCCAGTTTGGAGTACCTGAATCTTTATGGCACCGGCGTGACCGATGCCGGGCTGGGCAAGCTTAAGAATTTAAAGAAACTCAAGAGCCTGTACCTGTGGCAAACAAAAGTGACCGAGGCCAAGGCCAAGGCATTTCAGGAGGCCATGGCGAAGGCGGGCAACAAAGACCTCTCCATCAACCTTGGCGTGGGCAAGGATTTGCGCAGTGTGAACACACTCGCCCGATTGGCCAAGGCACGGGCGGCCTCCGAAACCTCTGCTCGCGCAGCAGCAGCCAAAGCCGCTAAGGCCGAGGTCGAACGCATTGCCGCAATCAAGATGCCTACCTTCGACAAAGACATTATGCCCATCATCCAAAAACGTTGCACCGAGTGTCACGGCAAAGATAAACAAAAGGGCAAGCTGCGGCTCGATAGTTTTGTCGAGCTAATGAAGGGTGCCGATGGCGAGCCCATTTTCGTGGCGGGCAAGCCAGGCGAAAGTGCAATTCACACGCGTATCATGCTTCCCGATAGCGATGACGATCGTATGCCGCCCAAGGGAAATCGTATTTCTCAACCGGTGGCCGATCTCATCAAACGCTGGATCGAGCAGGGCGCAAAACAAAAGTAGGCGAGAATTACCATCCCGCGCGGTGTAATGCCGCGCGTTTTTTGGCAAAATTCCCACGCAAAACGCGCTAATCTCGCGCAAAGTTTTCCACCTAAAAAACGTTAGGGTCATTTTTCCACAGGAAAACGGGCTATTCATTGTGGGGGAGGACTTGGCACGGAGTTTGCTCTGTATATATCAATAACAGGTTAGAACAGCCTCTAAAAAAAAACACAAGTTGTTGTAACAATAGAAGGACTGATTCGCCTGGGGAGCTGGGGCAGCTATGCTGCCCCTTTTCTCTTGTTTAGGACAACTAATCCGAAACTTCCGTCCGGCTTTCGCGTCTAATTTATTAGAACCATCTGAAAATACGTTGGACAAAATCCCTGTGTTTCCGTCTAATGCGGCAACGATTGATTGATTGAGATGTTTTTAAAAGGCCGAATATGAGTACTCCACCACCACCGCCATCCGGAGATGCAACGCCTCCTCCCACTGGACCCGCCGCGCCGGCTGCCATGGCACCCAACGCCCAATTCGGTGCGCCCGTTGCTGCCAAGAGTGGCGGTGCCAAGATAATTATTTTCATTCTCATCGGCGTGCTCGCCCTCGGCGGCATCGGCTTTGCCGGCTACAAGTATGGCCCGGATCTTTGGGCCAAATACATGGGCGGCGGTGAC
>JAPKEI010000253.1 GCA_028872685.1 Verrucomicrobiota bacterium
GCGGTATTTCTGAAACACGGCAAGGTCAACCTCGACCTCATCACCGGCGAAGGCGTGACCAGCACGGATGATGGAGACCCCAAAAAAGACTAACGCCGAGCCCGACCCCGCCCCAAAACCCCGGCGCTGGCCGCGGCGGATGGCCATCGGCACAGGTCTGATGGTGCTTGCGTACCTCGGCTATCGCATCGTTTTCCCCTTTGCACTGGATCAATGGGCCGAAAACGAGTTGCCGGCGGACGCACCGAACATTGCCTTTTCCCCCAACGACACGTGGCTGCGCGAACTGGGCATCAACGAGGCGTACAAAATTTCCATCACCCGTGCCGGCGGCCGGTTGGTGCCATTTCATCCGGAACAAACCGGTGCGGACTCGGCGCGCATTGAAGCGTGGCTGGAGAAAAATAAAATCGGCGGCATCATTCTCGGCGGCGGCGGCGATGTCGATCCACGATTGTACGGCGGCGATCCCAAGGAGAGCGCGGAGGTGAACCGCCAGCGCGATGATTTTGAAATCACGCTCATCCAAGCCGCCGTGAAAAAGCGGCTGCCCATTTTGGGAATTTGCCGCGGCTGCCAAATCCTGAACGTCGCCCGCGGTGGCACGCTGCGCAATCTCGACTACAACAAAACCTTGGCCGACATCCATTTTAATTCCGACGGCCATCCCGTGACCCTCGCCGAAGGCAGCCGCTTGGAAAAAATATCTAAAACCCAACGCCTCGCCATCGTCGGCAGCTACCACCGGCAAGCCGTTATGCGATTGGGCCGCAACCTGCGCATCACCGCCACCGGCCCCGGCGGAGTCATCGAGGCTATCGAGGGCAATGCCCCGGGCGATCCGTGGCTAGTGGCCGTGCAATGGCATCCGGAACTGGCCGTGGGCAATGAACAACAGCAAAAGTTGCTGCACGCGTTCGTGCGAGAAGCGAAGAAGAAATAGTTTTACAACACCACTTCACTGCATTCCATCCCGTGGGCTTCGGCGACGGCAGGGCAGGTGACTTGGCCGTTCATAACATTGATGCCGCCGAGCAATTCAGGCTTGGCGGCGGCGGCTTCGGCAAGGCCGCGGGTGGCGATGAGGTCCACGTAAGGGAATGTGACGTTGGCGAGCGCTTGGGTGGCGGTGCGGGCATAAGCGCCGGGCATATTGGCGACGCAATAATGGATGACGCCTTCCTCGGTGTAGACGGGATCGTTGTGGGTGGTGGGACGGCTGGTCTCGGCGCAACCGCCCTGATCGATCGCGATATCCACCACCACACTGCCCGGGCGCATGGCGCGGAGCATTTCGCGGGTGATGAGCTTGGGTGCTTTGGCTCCGGGGACGAGCACGGCGCCGATGAGGAGATCCACGTTGGGGAGCAATTCCATCAAATGCGCGTGGTCGGAATACAGCGTGTGCGCGGTGTGCAGCGTGATGTCGAGGAAACGCATCCGCTCGACATCCACCTCGAGGATGGTGACATCCGCGCCGAGGCCGGTAGCCATGCGAGCAGCGTTCACGCCACTGACGCCGCCACCGAGTACCACCACTTTGCCGGGCAACACCCCCGGCACGCCGCCGAGCAACGTGCCGCTTCCGGTAAAATGTTTGGCGAGATAATAGCCGCCTACGATGACGGACATACGCCCGGCGATTTCGCTCATCGGTTCGAGCAACGGCAGACGGCCATTGACCTCGATGGTTTCGTAGGCGATGGCGGTGCACTTGCTGGCGATAAGCGCTTGGGTCAGCTCTGGCACGGGTGCAAGGTGGAGGTAAGTAAACAGGATTTGGCCTTCGCGCAACAGCGGGGTTTCTTCCGGTTGCGGTTCTTTGACCTTCACGATCAAATCTGCTTCGGCGAAGACGGCTTCGGGCGTATCACAAATTTCCGCGCCGGCTTTTGTGTAGTTCGCATCGGGATAGCCACTACCCGCGCCCGCGCCGGTTCCCAACAACACGCGATGGCCGCGCTGGGTGAGTTGATACACGGCGGACGGCAGCAAACCGACACGGTGCTCTTCGGCTTTTACTTCACGAGGAACGCCAATAATCATGAGCGAAAGCTAACGGCAAAACGCTGCGTGTCCAATGCCCAATATGTCCTAAGCCGATTCTTTCGAATCGGATGACTCAGATGACTCGGGCGCGGCCACCGCTTGTTTGCCGTGCGCAGCGCATTCGGCTTCCACTTCAGCACAGAGTTGGCTTTGGGAAAACCACCGCGCGAGCCACACACAGCCCAGCGCCAGTACGATGCCGGCCACCAGATCGATACCGTAATGATAGCGCAAGAACACCGTAGAAATCCACAGCCCCACCACCGGCGCGAGCACCCACCAGAAATGATTGCGCCGATGTTCCCAATCGAAAAGCAACAGAAACAACGAAGCCGCCATATGAATGCTCGGAAAGACGTCCACGCCATTCGTCCGCTGGGCGATGACGCTGCCACCCACGTTGGTAAGCCAGCCGCCGGTGCGCGCGCCCATTTCTGCAACGGGCCCCGCCGCCGGCAGCAGCATATAGCTCACGTAGCCCAGCGCGTACAGCGTGCAAAAGCCCACGAGACACACGCGAAATTTTTCCAGATTAGTGATAAAATAAAACAGCAACCCTCCCACGAGGTAGTAAAAGAAAAACAGGTAACAGCCCATAAACAGATCCGTCACCCACGCCGCCGGTTGGGACGCCATCAGTGCGCGCGGTAAGTCGCCAAACAACGCGACATCCCATTGACTAAGCACAGTATCCTGATGCCAAGCGAGGTCGAGCCCGTACGGGTTGTGCATCAGCGGTACGGCTGTGGTTAGCGAAAAATATGAGAGCGCGCTGACGGCCAGCGTGAACAACATTCGCACCCGCCACCGATAAGGCGAAGGTCGCGCTTGCGTCCACGCCACCACCATAATAAGTGAGAGAAGATAGAGCCCGTAAATGAGCGTGCTGGAATGGGCGAAGCCTACAACCGCGCCGAGGCGCAACCACACCGCGCCCAGGAAGAGCGCAAACACCACTTCGTGCGGAAGCACGTGCCAACGGTTGGGCAGCTTGAACGACCATCGCTGCGAGTCCACCCACTCGCCTTGATTATCGTGTGACGTAGCCATAACTCAACCGATAACAGGAACGGTTGTTTAATTATCAATAGACCACAATTACGATCGAATCTCAAGCGAAACCTTCACGCGCCAAACTTTTTTTGGCTTCGCATTCATCGAATGCCAGCCAATCGCTCGCGCCAAATTTCATAAAGCCGCGTGGTGGCCACCACGTCGCGCACGCAGTACTCGGCAATCTCGCGGTAGCGGCCTTCGGCCATGAGGTCGTTGACGTCCATCCCTGTGACGCCTTCAGCCTTGGGCGATTCGATGCCGAATGCTTTGCAATAGAAATCAAGATTGAAGCGCCGCGCCGCACCCGTCCAGCCGCTGACGTTGTAAAAAGTAAACTGCTCGGCAAGATCGCAATGCGGTTCCACTTGGAATCGATAACCGAGCCAATCCTTGCGCGAGATGGGCACATTGAGCACGGCGGAGCGAAGGTATAGAAAAGGCACGTCAAAGGATCGGCCATTGAACGTGCAAATCTTGTCGTACTTGGCGGACAGTTTCCAGAATTGATCGAGCAGATCACTCTCGTCCATACACGCCACATATTCGACAGGGCCATCGGAGGCTTCCTCAAAGTCATCAGAAATAAACAGCACCTTGCCGCGGCCGGTGTCGGCATTCATCAGACAAATACAAACACACTGGGCGGTGAACGGCCAGAGGTTGAACTGCATGTCGATCTCTTCGCGCCTCTGTGCTTTGGCCGCTTCATCGAGCATTTTTTCCGCAGGCCGGAACAGGTATTCGAGTCGCCCCTCGTCCAGTTGTTCCTTGGGCAGGGCAGAGGTTTCGATATCAAAGACAAGGCAGGACATGCCGCCAAGGTGGAACAGGCAGTTCGAAGAAGCAATGCCCAAACCGGAGAAACCGCCAAAAACAACCGGAAAAACGCACAAAAAAAGATGGCGGACTTTCGTCCGCCATCGTGTGGAAATAGTCCCTGGTCTGAAGGAGGCTACTTCTTCTTAGCTTTTTTCTTAGCCGCCTTTTTCTTTTTGGCAGGCTTTTTCTTAGCAGCCTTCTTCTTTTTAGCCGGCTTCTTCTTAGCTGCCTTTTTCTTTTTGGCAGCCTTCTTCTTTTTAGCCGGCTTCTTCTTAGCTGCTTTTTTCTTGGCAGCCTTCTTTTTCTTCGCCGGTTTCTTCT
>JAPKEI010000010.1 GCA_028872685.1 Verrucomicrobiota bacterium
CGCTTGGCGAGGGCTTCGCGAATCATACGCAGTTCGTCAAGTTGATGTACTAGCGGTTTCTGGCCGTAGACGTGTTTGCCGGCTGCGAGTGCGCGAGTCATCATCGGCGCGTGATGGAGGTCGGGTGTGTCGACAATGACCGCGTCAAACTCGTCGAAATGCTTCTCGAATACTTCTCGGTAGTCCTTATGCTTCGCTGCCTTCGGGAGCTCGCGGCCCACGCGGTTCAGGCTGTTCGAATCCACGTCACACAAAAACGCAAACTCCACCTTAGGGTGCTGCTTCAGGTTGCCACGTTGCATCCCACCAATGCCGCCAACGCCTATGTGAAGGATGCGCAGATTACTATTTTTATTCGCCGCCGCGCGCATTGAGAATGAAGGCAGCGCTGCGGCTGCGCCGAGTACGGCACCAGTTTTAAGAAAAGTGCGGCGTGAGGAGGCGTTGGATTTCTTGGGGGTGTCGCTGGAATTCATTTGCAAAAATTTAGAGGTTTGCTGGCCAATGGAAAGAAGAAAAAGAAAAAGTCAGAGTTTCTTTTGTCAAAATATTTACCACAGAGGCACAGGGAGCCCAGAGGATTAAATAAACAACCCGGCGATGCAGGCGTTGATATAGCTGACGAGGATGCCGCCGGCCATGGCACGGAGGCCGAGACTGGCGAGGTCTGTACGGCGTTCGGGGGCGAGGGAGCCGATACCGCCGATTTGGATAGCAATGCTGGCGAAGTTGGCAAAGCCACAGATGGCAAAGGTGCCGATGGCAAAGCTCCGCGGGTCGAGGGTGTCCTTAAGTGCGGTGAGGTCGAGGTAGCCGATGAATTCGGTGAACACGATTCGTTTGCCGAAGGCTTGGCCGACTTCGACGCAGTCGGCCCACGGCACGCCCATAAGAAATGCAAAGGGGGCGTTGATCCAGCCGAGCAACATATCGATGGTGACAGGATTGGCGACACCTGCCCATTGTTGTGGTTGGGTGATGAGGAAGTTGAAGAGCGCGATGGCGGCGGTGAAGCCGATGAGCATGGCAAGCACGTTGAGGGTGAGCTTCATGCCATCGCTGGCACCTTGGCACATGGCGTCGAGGGCGTTGGTGGTTTCAGGCTTCACATCGCTTTTGGCGCCATCGGCGGTTTCGCTTTTTTCGGTTTCGGGCAGGAGAATTTTTGAAACATACAGCGCGGTGGGCGCGGCCATAAAGGAGGCTGTTAGCAAGTGGCCAGCCTCGATGCCCATCCCCGCGTAGATGGCGAACACGCCGCCGGCGATGGTGGCCATTCCGCCAATCATCATCGTCATGATTTCGCTGCGGGTCATGCCGCTTAAGTAAGGCTTGATGACCAACGGCGCTTCGGTTTGACCCATAAAGACGTTGGCCGCGCTACAGAGGCTTTCGCTGCCGCTAGTGCGCATGATGCGCTGCATGACCCACGCCATGCCTTGTACAATTTTTTGCAAAATGCGGAGGTGATAAAGCAGGCTGGAAATGACGGCGACAAGAATGATGGTGCCGCAGATGGTAACGCCGAGCACGAGGGCACTGGGTTCGTTGAATGTTTCCTGCATCGCTTTGTTTTCAGAAAGAGCGCCGAAAACGAGGTGTGTGCCTTCGCGGGCAAAGGCGAGAATGTTCTGCGCGGATTGATCAGCGATTTTGTAAACTGCACGGCCGAATGCGGTGTCAGGAATCAGGATGGCGGCGATGGTGACTTGCAGTCCCATTCCGGCAATCACGGTGCGCCACGGGAATTTATCGCGCCGCAACGAAATCGCCCACGCGAGCGTGATGAAAGCTACGAGGCCAATTAAGCTCATCAACATAGGCGTTGGTACACCGCGAAGCGGGGGCGGGGCAAGGATGGAGCGTTCATTTCTTGGTATCCTTTTCCGATTTTTTGGTGCCCGCAATTTTATCCAGCAACAGCACGAGGCCGGCGCCGGCGAGCATGAGCAGCATGGCGAGGAGGAAGGGCTTGTCGACCGCGGGCAATTGCCAAGTGTAACCAGTCACAACGGTCTTTTCGCCGACCATTTTTTCCAATGTAATTTTCCAGGGCCAAATGACACCGAGCGAGCCAATCACAAAGCCGGTGAGCACGGCGAGCGTGGCGGCTTTGAATTTTTCGAGGATGTATGAAAGCACCCGCGCGAAGCCAAGCAACCCCACCGCGCAACCGGCGGCGAAGGGCAGCAGGATGGGTAGTGAACTGTCGAAGTCACGAACGTTGCTGGTTGCTTTGAGAATGAGCCCGTAGTTTCCCATCAGGATGAGAATGAAGGAACCGGAGATGCCCGGCAAAATCATACTGCACATCGCCACCACACCGCAAAGAAAGAGATAGGCCGGCGCAGGGTTTTGCACGAGTGGTTTCACCAGCAGAATTGCCGCCGCGCCCGCGATGCCTGCGAGTAGCGCGAGGATTGTGAGCGGATTCCATTTGGGTACCTGTCGACCCACGAGAACGATGGATGCAAGAATGAGCCCAAAGAAAAAAGCCATCATCAGTGTTTCGTGATTGGCGAGCAATTGTTCCAGCACGTTTGCAAAGGTAAACACACTGGCCGCCACGCCGAGGCCTACGGCGCAGGCGAAAGAGCCGTTGAGATGGTCGAACCATTTTCGGAAGTCGCCGCCGGCAAAAAGTTTTACGGCTTTCCAACCGACGGATTTCAGCGTGCCGATGAGGTCGGAATAAATGCCGGTAATGAGTGCGATTGTGCCGCCGGAGACGCCGGGGATGACGTTGGCCGCGCCCATCGCCGCGCCTTTGAAAAGGAGCCCGACGAAGCGCGTGACGCTCATTGGTTTTTTGGCTGGTTGCCGTGTGCCTCCCACGGCGGCAGTAGAGGCGATTGGCGGTGCAAGGTCAAGCCGCCTGCCCGCCGCGGTACACGCGCGGCACGCGGTACGCGATGGCGGTGAGCACTTCGAGTGGGAGTGTGCTTGCCCAGTCGGCGAGGTGGTGCGCGGTGATTTCCTGTTTGCCTTGGCGACCGATGAGCACGGTTTCGTCGCCGGGCTTGGCGGATTTTATTTTTGAAACATCAACTAGCATTTGGTCCATTGTCACACGGCCGAGCACGGGGCAAAGTTTGCCGCTCACCAAAACTTTCGCGTTGCCCGCCGCGCTGCATAAATAGCCGTCGCCGTAACCCGCCGTGAGTGTGGCCACGCGCATCCGGCGCGGCGCAATGAAGCTGCGGCCATAGCTGAGCGGCGTGCCGGTGGCGATGTCTTTCACGAGGCTCACGCGGCATTTCCACGAGAGCGCGGGGTGGAGGTTGCGTTTCATAGCCGTCGTTACGCGCCGTCTGCCATGCGGGAGCACTCCGTAAACGAGCAAGCCCGGACGCACGAGATTGTAAATGGAATCCGGCTCGTGCAGCAGCCCGGCACTGTTATTCATATGGACGTGAGTGAAGGTGTGTCCGGCGGCCGTGAGTTCTTTCGCCAATCGATTGAACTGACTGCGTTGACGTCGCGAAAACGCAGCGTCACTTTCGGCGGAGGCGAAATGGGAGTAGAGGCCAACGGCGTTGAGGTTGGGCAATCGAGCGATGGTATTAAGCAACTCGGTGGCGTGCTCGGGCGATACGCCAAGCCGACCCATGCCAGTGTCGATTTTTACATGCGCGTTGACGGTGCGCTTGAGTTTTTTTGCAATGCGCGAAAAGCGGCGGGCCTCATCCACGGTCGACAGCGTGGGCATTACGTTATCCTTCACCGCGCGCTCTACCTCATCAGGCAAACACGCGCCGAGCATCACGATGGGCCAACCGCGACCCACAGCGCGAATGTCGCGGGCCTCATTAAGATTCGCCACGCCAAAAATGTCCGTGCCCGCTTGCATCAACAACGCGGCGATTTGGCGCAGCCCGTGCCCGTACGCGTCGGCCTTCACCACAGTCATTATGCTGCCGGCCGCGCCAACGCGATGCCTCAGCCACGCAAGGTTGCCCCGCAACGCGTTCAAATCAATCTCCGCCCAACATCGATGCCCAAAACTCACGCGCTAGCTTTGGGGCCTTGGCGGACGGATTTCAAGCGAAGGTCGTTCACAGGTTTTTTGGGATATGAACACAGGTGTTCAGGGTGGGTGGGGGTTATCCCGAGCACCGTGAACATCTGCGCTCAATTCAGTTGGCGCAGGGGTGGGGCTTTGGTGAACTCGATGGGGCGGAGGTAGATGGGTTCAATGGTTTCGCCAGGTTGGAAATCAGTGCGGCCTGCAGCGAGTTGGGCAAGGATGGCGGCGTCCGGGAACAGGGGTTCGCAGGAGGGGAATCCAGCAGCATCGGGACCAAAGGCTTTCAGTTCGGCAGCGACAGTGACGGTGATGATGTGGAGTGGGGTGGTTTGGGATCGGTTATCTTCGGTGAGCTTCCAAGTGGTGTGGTAATACTCGTGGCGTTGGGCGTCGATTATGAAATGAATTTCTCCGCGTTGGCCGTTGGCGGCAGCGTTGGCAGCGAGGATTTCGGCGCTGGGGATGGGGAGAAGGTTGATATTGCGGGCGAGTTGCCAGCCTTGGGCGGTGGCGATGGCGGAGCGGATGCCGGTGTAGCTGCCGGGGCCGATGCCGATGCTGATAGTCTCGATGGCGGTGCGGTTGAGGCTGGCTTTTTTTAGGGCCTCGTCGATGAGCGTCAGCGGCGGTCTTTTTACGTCGTCAGTTTCCACGCGTGCGAGCACATCTTTGCCATCGGCGATGGCGACGCTGCGGCGGTTGCTGCTGAATTCAAGCGCTAGTATCATTATGCTCCATATTCAATATGGCGTTCGGTTTCGCCGGTTTGGGTGATAGTGACGTGGCGGTAATGCGTCGGGAGTGGTCCGGTCCAGCGGTTGACCCATTCGATGACGGTGATGCCTTCGGGCGCAAAGTACGGCTCCAACCCGGCGGCCAGAATTTGCTCGTCGTTTTCCAGCCGATAAAAATCAAGGTGATGCAGCGGCAGTTTTCCTTCACCGCCTTCGTACTCACACACGAGCGTGAACGTGGGGGAAGTGATTGGCTCGGGGATGCCGAGACCGCGGGCGATGCCTTTGACGAGTTGGGTTTTACCCGCACCGAGGTCGCCTTCGAGGCCGATGACCCATCCAGGTTCGGACTCCTCCGCCCATGATTCGCCGAGGGCGAGGGTTTGTTCAGGACTGTTCGAGATGATCGTAGCCATGGAGAGTGAGGGTGCGCGCGCTTTTTTCATCGCGCAGAGTGATGCCGCGTGTGTTTGTAATCTTACCGATGCAATGGAGCGGGGTATCGGGAAACTGCGCCTTCCAACCATCGAGTACGGCAACGGCGTCTTTGGGGGAAACAGTGAAGAGAAGCTCGTAATCTTCGCCATCAGTGAGGGCGGCGAGGAGCGCAGTTTTGCTGGATGGATTTTCTTTGGCGGCGAGCTTTGCAGCACAGCTGATGGGGATGGCGGGGGAACGCAATTCCGCACCGATGTTTTCACTGAGCAAATGCCTCAAGTCGGTGGCGAGTCCATCGCTGAGGTCGATCATGGCGTGGATGTTAAACGTTTGTGCGAGCCACCGTGCTTCGGCCAAGCGCGGCTCGAAGGTGAGATGATGTTCGGCCAATGAGCCACCGAGTTCACCACTCACAAAAAGGGCATCACCTGTTTGGCTGCCGGAACGCAGCACTGGTTTTCCCACGGTGCCGAGCAGGGAAATCGAGAGCGTGAGTTTGGGCAGCGTGGTGACTTCGCCGCCGACGATATTCACGGCGTGTTCGGCGGCGTGTGATTTGAGGCCATCATAAATTTTCACCAAATGCTCGGGGTCGTGGTTTTCGCAGCGGCCGAGTGTTACCAACGCATGAGTGGGAGTGCCGGCCATGGCGGCGATGTCCGAGAGGGCGCGAGCGAGGGCTTTGCGGCCGATTTGTTCAGGAGGCGTGTCGCGTTCAAAATGGATGTCCTCGACGATGGCGTCGGTTTTGAAAAGCAAAGTTTGGCCGCCCAGATTAAGCACCGCGCAATCATCACCCGTGCCAGTGAGCACGGACTCATCGGTGGGCAGGTCGGCTGTGAGTTTTGTGATGAGCTCGATTTCAGTCATCCGGCTTTCTCCGCGAAGATGGGGGCCAATTTGAGGAGAGAAAAATTGATGGCATTGAAGGTGGCATGCATCACCATTGGCGCGATGATGGAGCCGGATTTTTCGTATACCCACGCGAGTGCCAAACCCATCACAAATAAGGGCAGCGTTAGTGCAAGGGAACCATGTACAAGCGCAAACAGTGCGGCGCTGATGATCATCCCCGCGAGCGGATAGCCGGTGTGTTTGATGGTGTTGTATAGAATCCCGCGGAAGAGCAGTTCTTCTGCGATGGGCGCCATGATGACCACGCTGACCACTTGCAGCCCCACTTCCACAGGATGCTCGGTGGCCATCACCATTTGCACGGCTTCCTGCACCACCGGCTCGTGGCCTAGTTGCGCCAGCACGGTTTGCGAAATATAATGCAGCCCAAACGCTGGCAAAACAAACCCCATGCCAAACAACGCTGGGCCCAGCCACAGTTGAAACGCTGGTCGCCCAATTGGCCCAAAGGCGGCGCGCCAGTGGCTTTTGGATTTGCGTAGCAACAGAAACACCAGCGCCACCATACTGCATTGGAGGCACACGAGGTTGGTCAGCAGAATTCCGATGCGGTCGCGCAGTGTGCCGTGGAATTTCACGGTAATGGGGTCGCCTGCGTCCGGCTCGAGGATGAGTTGGTTGCGTGCTTGTTCAAACTTGAATTTGCCTTTGCCGCCCGCTGCCTCGTATGTGCCGCCTTCGAAAAAGGTGAGCGTGGTTTTGTTGCCGTCGATTTCAACCTGCTCCGGCCCAATCGGCCCGTGTGGCATTAGCACGGTAAAAGCAAGTTGCCCGAGCAATACCACGAGAATCCATATCAGCAGAATCTGCAGTACGTCGGCGGGGGTCCATGGCACGCGGGGCGTCACGGGCGCACCCTAGAAAACTCATGGCGTACTGACGAGAAAAAGGTTCGTATTGCCCCCACGCCGCCGCCTCACTATATTCCGCGCCCATGAGTGAAACTTACACCCGCCACGACGGCCGCGCGCACGATGCGCTGCGGTCCATTCGATTTCAAAACAACATCGCCCCGCACGCCACGGGCTCCACTTTAATTGAGTGGGGTGACACCCGCGTGATTTGCGGCGTGAGCATCGAGGAAAGCGTCCCGCGCTGGATGCAGGCGCAGGGCGTTGAGGGTGGCTGGATCACCGCCGAGTATTCGATGCTGCCGTATTCCACGCTGGGCCGTAAACGCCGCGACATCAACAAAGGTAAGCTCGATGGACGTTCCACGGAAATCCAGCGCCTTATCGGTCGTTCATTGCGCGCCGCCATCGATCTCAAAAAACTTGGCTCGCGCACTATTTGGATTGATTGTGACGTGCTCCAAGCCGACGGCGGCACTCGCACTGCTGCCATCACTGGTAGCTTTGTGGCACTCAGTTTGGCCATCAACAAACTTGTGAACGAAGGCGTCATTTTGGAATACCCTATCCCGCATCCAGTCGCCGCCGTGAGCGTGGGCGTGGTGGAAGGCCAACCAATGCTTGATCTGTGCTATGTGGAAGATGCCGCCGCCGATGTGGATATGAACCTCGTGATGACCGGCGCCGGCGAATATATCGAAGTGCAGGGCAGTGGCGAAGAAGCCACCTTCAGCGCCGACGAATTAAACGTATTGCTCGCCCACGGAAAAAAGGGAGTGGATGAATTGGTGCAACTCCAAAAAGCCGCCATCGATGCAGCCTAGAAATACCGCTTGATGAAAACCGCCTTCCGGCAGGTCGCACTTGCCACCACACTCGAAGCCGAGGTCGCAGTGGGGGAATTGCTGTACGCAGTGTTCGGCATCGCGCCCTCGGTGTTCACCCATCCAGAACTGCGCGTGCCGGTGGTGTCGGTTTATTTGGATGAGAAAAAATCTATCACCGACGATCAACGCCAAGCTGTGTCCGAAGGAATGGCGTGGATTGCAGAATGCGGCCTAACGATTGGTGATTGGAAACTGGAAGTAAAACGTCTCCGCCGCGAAGATTGGGTGGATTCGTGGAAGCGCCATTTCCAGCCCATTCGCATTGGTGACAAACTCTTGGTGCGGCCGAGTTGGCGGAAAGACAAGGCAGCGCCAGG
Organism: Verrucomicrobiota bacterium; assembly: GCA_028872685.1. Classification (GTDB taxonomy): domain Bacteria; phylum Verrucomicrobiota; class Verrucomicrobiia; order Limisphaerales; family UBA1100; genus JACNJL01. Next base: position 8,170 of record JAPKEI010000010.1, read on the forward strand.
ACAAGCCGTGGTGGTGCTCGATCCCGGCCTCAGCTTCGGCACCGGCCAACACGCGACCACGAAATTTTGCCTGCGTCAACTCGTCGTCCATCGCAAACGAGGCGCGCAAAGCTTGCTTGATGTGGGCACTGGCAGTGGCATCCTCGCCATCGCCGGCGTGAAGCTCGGCTATCGGCCAGTGAAAGCCATTGATTTTGATTCCGAAGCCATTCGCGTGGCACGCGCCAACGCAAAGCGCAATCGCGTGACGGCTCACCTTAAACCCAAAGTGGGCGACGTCACAAAACTCCCTCCTCGCGCGCGGGTGAAATACGACGTGGTGTGTGCAAATTTATATTACGATTTGCTGACTGCCAACGCTCATCGGATCATTGCCCGAGTGAAGCCCGAGGGTGTGCTGGTGCTGGCAGGGGTTCTGAAAACGCAATTCGCCGAAGTTAAAGCCGCCGTGGAAGGGCAGGGGATGGTGCTCAAAAAAACGACCCGCCAAGGCGAATGGCAATCGGGGACGTTTGTTCACGTGGTCTGACAATCCGGACACAGTCCGAAGAATTCCAGCCGGTGCGATACGTCGGCGAAGCCGTGTTCCCGGGCGATACGTTGCTCGAGGTTTCCGGAAAAGCATTCGCCGATTTCCACCACGGTGCTGCATTCGCGGCAAACAAGGTGATGATGATGACCATCGTCGTTTTGACCGAGCAGTTCAAAGCGCGCGGTGCCATCGCCAAAATCGAAGCGCTTCACCATCGCCATTTCTTCAAGCAAACGCAGCGATCGATAAACCGTGGCGAGATCGCAATCAAGTTGCCCGTGGATTTGGCGTGCGGTGAGCGGATGATCTTCGCGGCGCAGCACTTCTAAAATCAACTGACGCGGCCCGGTAATTCGTTGCGCGTGTTGGCGGAGGCGCGCGGTCAAATCGGAAAGGTTTTGTCGTGGATGGGTGTGCGTGGCCATTAATGCGCGTGGGAATGGAGAGGCAGCAAAACGCCAAGAGCTGCAATGCCTGCTCCGAGCGCGATGGCCGCGCCTTTTTGCAAGTTGTAATGATGATCCTCGCTGCTCTCGAAAAGAATGGTAGTGGCGACGTGCATAAAAATACCGATCACCACCGCGAGCAGTTGCGGCGTGTATGGTTCCAAAGCGGGCAGGGAACCGATCGCCGCACCGATGGGAGCCATCACGGCAAAAATGAGGAGGCAAAAATAGGCGCGCCTCTTGGCATTGCCATTGTGCAATAACATACTGAAGAGCACGATGCTGACTGGAAATTTATGAACGGCAATGGCGACAAGTAATTGTGAGCCATGAGCGTGCCCGAGCGGCATCGCCTCAAGGAATGCGTGGAGACAGAGTCCGACCATCACGGCAATGGGGGCGGAGTCGTGGTGATGGTGCGAGTGGCCGTGCTCGACGCCGCCGGAAAAATTATCGAGCACTACTTGCAGGAAAAAACCGAGTAGGATAAACGCGCCCAAAGAGAGGGCGGCATTGCCGGTTTTCCCTGAGAACACTTCTGGCAACAAATGCAGGCAAGTGAGCGCCATTAGATACGCGCCGGTGAAGGCGGTGACGAGCTTCACGCGGCGGGGTTCGCCGAGCTTGAGCTTAAGTACCGCGACCATTCCGGCGAGCACTGAGAGAATAAGAAGGGGATAAATCACAGTCTTCTATTTGCAAATCATTTGCAATAAGGGGGCGTAAAAATGGCCCATCGGCGCAGGGCCGACGGGCCGGTGAAATTATTTCATTAACAGCATTTGCCGTGCGCGTTTGATGGAGCGGGTGAGGCGGCGCTGATAGGGAGCGGGCAGGCCGGTGTATTTGCGCGGCAGGATGCGGCCCTGGTCGGTGACGTATTTGCGGAGCAACTCGACGTTTTTGGGGTCTAGGTCGACGAGGTTGAGGTCCACCTCGGGTTTGGGACGGGGCGTGCGGCGTTCGGTGCTGCCGCCGCGCTTGTCGGATTTGTTGTTTTTACGTGGCATAAAATTATTTGATTTCGCGGTGCACAGTGTGACGCCGCAGATGGGGGTTGTATTTCTTTTTTTCCACTCGCTCGGTTTGTTGTTTTTTGTTGCGGGTGGACATGTAGCGGGAGACCGGCTTTCCTTCAGCCTTGGCCTCGGTGCATTCGATGGTGATGATTTCACGTGCCATAATTTATTTTTTTGATTTCGCCGCTTTGGCGGTTTTTGCAGATTTGGCGGGCTTGGGTTCGGAACCCACTTCGTCGGGAACTGTGATGGAGTTGGTGCCGGCGCCGTCGATGGTGCCGAGGCTGCCAAGTTTGCGTTGGCGCACGGCGCCATTTTTTTCCAGTTGAGCCTGAGAGTCGACAGTGTAGCGGGCCCACGGGATAGCGTTGAGACGGCCCTTGGGAATGGTTTTGCCAGATATTTCGCAGGTGCCGAAGGTTTGGCGTTCAATGCGCTTGAGGGCTTCCTCGATTTCGTAGACGGCGTCTTGGTCGTAAGAGAGGAGGCTCAACGCTGAGTCGCGGTCAAAATTATCCGTACCGGAGTCGGCCATGTGCATGGAGTAGCCGGACATTTCCTCGGCGGATTCTTTTTTAATGTCGCCCATTTGATGCAGCAGATGATCGCGGAGGTCCATCAGGACGTCGTAATATTTTTTCCACTCGGCCTTGATTTTCACGCCTTCCATCGGTCGGTAAGTGGAGCTGGATTTCTTGGGCGCGGGTTTGAAGCCAAGAATGGCGGCAGCATTGGCGAGCGGGGCTTTGTGGCCCTTTCTTTTCGCGGCCTTTTTGGGCGCGGCTTTAGTAGCCGTCTTCTTGGCGGCTGACTTTGGGGTGGCCTTTTTTACGGCTTTAGTAGCCGTTTTCTTGGCTGACTTTTTATTTGCGCTCATCTTTCGGTGTTTGTTTTTACTGGATTTTCCGCGAAAGGGTTCGGGAAGATACCAAACACGGCCCAGATTTCCACCAAAAAGTGTTCTTTTTTCTAATTAGCAAAAAAGCCTAAAAAATCAGCCTTTTTCGATGCAAGCGTAAGCGTTGTGGTTGTGGATGCTCTCGAAATTCTCGGCTTCGGCCTTGTACCATGTGACGTGTGGAAGGGCATTGAGGTGGGTGGCCACGTTGCGGACGAGGTCTTCCACGAACACAGGATTGGCGTAGGCTTGCTCAGTGACGTATTTTTCGTCAGGCCGTTTAAGCAGCGAGTAGAGTTCGCAACTGGCGGATTGTTCAACGAGCGCGATGACGTCCTCAATCCAAACCGTTTCCTCCGAACGCAATTGAACGGTGACTTGGCCGCGTTGATTGTGCGCGCCCTCGGCGCTGATGGCTTTGGAGCACGGGCAAAGGGTGGTGACGTTGGTGCGGACCTCGAGCACAAAATCGATTTCATCGCCATTGGCGGTGGCATCGAAGCGGGCTTGATAATCCATGAGGCCGGTTTGGCCGGTGACGGGCGCAGCTTTTTCAAGGAAGAACGGAAAATTCATTTCAAGATGCGCCGTTTGCGAATCGAGCCGCTGCTGCATGGCGCGGAGGATGTCGGGGATATTTTCCACGTGCACCACGTTGCCGTGGGCGTTGAGCACTTCAATGAAGCGGCTCATATGCGTGCCTTTGAAATGATGCGGCAAATCGACAAACATTCCGACAGTGGCGATGGTGTCCTGATGGGCGTGGGCTTTGTCGCGGATGCGGATGGGGAAACGCAGGTCGCGGACGCCCACCTTGTCGATGCGCAGTTCGCGGTGGTCGCGTTGCTTTTGAATGTCGGTCAGCGGGCTGGTTTTATCAATGTCCATTGCGTGAGAAGAACCTAGCACAGATTTGGCGGAGGGCAAATGACTTTCCAATCGTCAACCGTGAGCTATGCTGCGCGGATGAGATTCATCCTTTTTTTACTCGTCATGGCGAGTGCGCTCTCTGCGGCGGACACATTCACCGTTGCAAGCTACAACGTGGAGAATTATTTCCTGAGTCCCTTTGGCACGCGCAAGGCAAAGTCAGCGGTCTCACGAGCCAAGGTGCGAGAGGCTATTTTAAAAATCCAACCTGACGTGTTGGCGCTGCAGGAAATTGGCCGCCGGGCGGCGTTGGATGAATTATTGGCGGGCTTGAAATCCAAGGGTTTGAGCTATCCACACATCGAATGGGTGCAGGGGCCAGATCTGGCGATTCATTTGGTGGTGCTCAGCCGATTTCCTTTTGTGGCGCGCAAGAGTCATCTGAATGTACAATATGCGCTCGATCGTCAGCGATTTCGTGTGTCGCGCGGGTTTGGCGAAGTGACGATTCGCGTGAACGACACTTACAAGTTTACGCTACTAAATGCCCATTTAAAATCTAAACGCCCCGTGCCGAAGGCGAGTCAGGCGGAGATGCGGCTAAGAGAGGCGCGTGAATTGCGGCGCATCATCGAGGAGCGGCTCAAGGTAGATCCCAATGCCAACTTGATGGTGGTGGGCGATCTTAACGACACTCAGGATCAACCGCCGATTCGTACATTGCTGGGCAGTAAAGCACCGAAGTTGGTGGACCTGCGACCTTGTGAACGTAATGGGGATCGTGCTCCGCATCTTCAGAGCGCTAAGTTTATCCAGCGGCGCGTGGCGTGGACTTCGTTTTACTGGAAGGAGGACAGCTACAGCCGGTTTGATTATCTTATCGCCAGCGCCGGCATGAATCGTGAACTCCGCCGTGAGGGCACGCTTGTGCACGCGGTGGAGGATTGGGGGTTGGCCTCGGATCACCGGCTCGTGGTGGGTGAGTTTTTTGCGGAGGAGCGCTGAGCTAATCCGAAGATACGCGCGGGAAGGCTTTGAGCGAGTAGTTGAGCGAAATCTGAAACTCATCATTGCGGCGGCCGGTATCGGTTACAAATCGTAGATCCACAAAAAATGTCCAGCTGCGCATGTCTCGGTGGAGGGTGTAGCTGTGCTGCGAGAGTTGGCCTTTGACGGCGTCGTAATACTGGCGCGTGGAAGCGGACCAGTTTTCGTTGAGGCGGTACGCCGCGCCGGTGTGAATCACGCTGCTGCGATCTGCTTCGGTGATGCTGGGGTGGGCGAGGTAATAATAATGCCCAGCGTTGAGGCGCCAGTTGTCGTCGGGGGTCAAGTTCACGCTATTGTTCATCAGGCGCCACATCGAGTTATCGAGATCATAGCGGAAATTGGATTGCAGCTCGAGCCAGTTACGCGGACGGAAACGCAGGTCGGAGAACGCATCGGCAAAGGTGTTTTGGCTGGAATTAGGGTCGAGTCGCCAATCGGTGTATAGATTCCAATCAATCAACTCATCGATGGCACGCGCCTGTTGTTCGTCGAGGCGCGGGGAACGGCGGGTTTGCCAGATATTGCGTAGGCCGAGGCGCACGGCGTTTTGCGCGTCGATGTTGTCGATGGCGTTGTAATCGGGCATCTCAAAGGGCAGCAGATTGGGGGAAGTTAATTCGCTATCCAGTTTATCCAATTCCCCCGGCGTGCGGTTTGGGCGTGGAACGAACACATAATTAATGGAAGGCTTCACGATGTGGCGCAGTCCGTTGACGTCGAGTAGTTTGTTTTGGACGTCGGGCATGAGCTTGGAAAATTTGGTGGAGAATTCCACGCCGGTGTTGAACACATAACGCTCACTACTGGCGGTGCTTTTGCCGCGGCCTTCGGTGGCGCCGTAATGGGTGAAGCGTCCGCCGATGCGAGGAGTGATGTTCAGCCAGTCGTTGTAAGTTTTGGGCAGGTAAACCTGATGCAGCGTGTCCATCCGCATCATGCCATAGTCGTCGGAGCTACTGTTGGCGTACCGGCGGTTGAGGTAGGCGAGCGAACTTTCGGTGTCGTAAAAGAGCGACGTGTCGCCTAGTTGATGACGCGTGCCGCTCAGCCGCAAATCGGGCAGGCGTTGGACGGTTTCATAAAAATCATTCATCCTCGGCTGCATCAGCAGGTTCAGTTCGTAATTCGACCATTTTTGGTCCAGCTCGAGGAATGAGTTGGGCTGCACATTGTCTCGATACAATCCTTCAAAAAAATCGCGGCGCATATATTCATCCGACTCCAGATTAAAATTGGCAGTGGCGGTGAAGCCATTGGTGGTACTTAGCCGATGTTGCCATGTGGCCAGATCACGTTCACGATCGATGGCTCGATCGAGCGAATCTGTGAGTGGATCATCATCCCACGCGCGGTAAAGCGAGAGTCGGCCTTCGCCGCCTTCGCCGAGGTTGTATTGAAAGTCCGGCCCCATGGCGAAGCCGCGTTGCGAGCGGTAGTCGAAATTGAATTCGCCGCCTAGCTTATCGCTTGTGGGTAGTCGCACCGCGCTAAGCATGTAACTACCCCACTCGCTTTTGATGCCCGGCTCCAAGTGGATGTTCCATGGGTGTCGCTTTAAACTACGCTTATAATAAGGCATGTACATCACCGGAAGTTTGCCGAAATGCAGCGAGGCATTCCGAAAGATGATATGTTCGCCGGGCACGATTTCCACTTCCTTGGCCTTGATCACCATCGATGGCTTTGCCACGTCGTCCGTGGTAAAAGTGGCGTTCTTTGCGGTGTAAACTTTGTTGGTGGTATTGCCGGTCAGGTTTTCACCGTGCATGAAAAACTCAAGATTGCCCGTGCGGAATTGGGCTGACTTAATGTTGCGCGTTTTGAAATCGTACTCCATTCGCTCCGCCTTCCAAATGTTCCCATCGCGACGTAGCACCACATTACCCGTGGCAGTCATTTGTTCGGTGAGGTGGTTGAATGTGCCGTTGTCGGTGGTAATCTCAGCGGCATCCGGCTGGCCCTGATGATACTTCACCCGAATCCGGCCCGAGCCGATGGTGGTACTGGAAGCCGCATCAAATTTAATATCCGCGTCGGGCCCCACGAGCACGATTTTTGTTTTCAATGGACTCAAGCCATCTTGAGCCATTAATCCGCCCGCGAAGAATATAATCCCCACAAACGCCAGGTAAATTAATTGCCTCCTCATCAGCACGCGCAGTGGAGCATTACCTTGCCCTCAAGCCAACCCCGACTTATCCCCAGTATCCAATGTAGCTCGGCTCACCAAGTCGGGCTACAGAGCGCACCGCATTTCGCTGACAAGATGTTGGTAGCACGATTGACACCCATAGTTTTGGCCATTAATTTTTCACCTATGAAACTTATGCGTCTGCTGATGCTTTGCCTTATTCCCGCCGTTCTCATTGCTGCCCCGCCCAAGGAGGTGAGTAAACAAGGCGAAGGCGATTGGGTGGATGCGCGTTATGCGAAGGTGAAGTTTGGGCCGTTCGTCAGCGGGCACATTGCCACGCCGAAGGGCGGCACGCACAAGGGCATCGCCATTCGCGTTGGCGAGAAGGGCGAAGGCACGATGGTGTTCGACACCGACCTCTGCACTTGGCGCGCCGGCTGGACCGGCGGCTTCCTCAAGACCGATCCCGCCCGCTACGGACTCATCCGCGCGCTGAAGCCCGATGGCAAAATCGTCTTCGCCAACCCAGCCACCCCCGGCGTGGCCGATACCAAGGGCTCCTTCGCCGATCCGCGCAAAGTGAAGCACGGGCCGTTGCCACAAGCATATGCTCGATACAAAGGGTTGTATGTAGGTGGGAATCGAATTGTGGTTCGATATGATTTGGGAGAAACTGAAATTTTTGATTCACCATGGATGAACAAAGGGCAGGACGGAACGGATCAATTCAATAGGAGAATAATTATCAAGCATGGATCAAAAAACTGGAAAGTTTATCAGTTGCAAGATGCGTCCGCAAAAATTGATGTGAAGGAATTGCTCAGACAAAAACCGTCAGCTAATCTTGATGAAGAAGAATTGGGGAGTTTAATTGGCTCAGGCCCGCGCCGGTGGGGCGCGCCGATTGTCACCAAGGGCATTGTCGATAAGCGCAAGACGGCGTTTGCCATCGACACCATCACGGTGCCTTACAAAAATCCTCATAATGCGTTGATGTTTACGACGGGGCACGATTTTGCGAGCAATGGGGATTGCTATGTTTGCACGGTGCACGGGGATGTTTGGAAGGTGACGGGGATTGATGCCGAGTTGAAGGCGGTAAAGTGGCATCGGTTTGCCACGGGGCTGTATCAGCCGCTGGGGTTGCGGGTGGTGAAGGGTCAGGTGTACGTGCTGGGGCGCGATCAAATTACGCGGCTGCACGATAAGAACGGCGACGGCGAGGCAGAATTTTACGAGGCGTTTAATAATGACATTATGATTGGCGGCGGCGGGCATTCGTACGCGACGTGTTTGGAGACGGATCCGGCGGGCAATTTTTATTTCATCCGCTGCGCCGAGGGCACGCCGCATGGGGGCGTGTTGCTGAAGGTGTTGGCCGATGGCAGCAAACTTTCGGTGGTGGCCACGGGCTTCCGCAATCCCAATGGACTCGGCGTGGGGCCTAACGGCGTCATCACCGCCGCTGACCAACAAGGCACGTGGGTGCCCGAGACGCGGCTGGACGTCATCCGCCCCGGTGGTTTTTACGGTTTCATGCCCAGCCATAAACGCAAGGTGGCGCCGACCATGTACGACCCGCCGTTGTTGTGGATCCCGCGCGTGTTGGACAACTCCGCCGGCGGCCAAGTGTGGGTGCCGAAGAACTCGTGGGGCCCGCTTGGCGGTGAACTGTTGCATTTCTCGTACGGTCGTTGCTCGATGATGCACATCGTGCGCGATGGCGCGAATGGCGGCGTAGTGCCCTTGCCCGGCCGCTTTCTTTCCGGCGCGTGCCGCGGGCGGTTCAATCCTAAGGACGGCCATCTTTACGTCACCGGCTTGCTCGGTTGGCAAACCTCCGCCATTCGCGATGGTTGCCTCCAACGCGTGCGCTTCACCGGCGAGCCCATCCGCCAGCCCATCGGAATGAAAATTCACGCCAACGGCATTCGCCTCACCTTCAGTACCGCGCTCGACAAAAAAATCGCTGAAGACATTGACAGCTGGTCCGCCGAGCAATGGAACTACCGATGGACCGCTGCGTACGGCTCCAAAGATTGGTCCGTCAAGGATCCTAACAAACAAGGCCGCGACCTCATTGCCATCAAGAACGCCAAACTCCTCCCCGACGGTAAAAGCGTTTTCCTTCAAATCGAAAAAGTCGCCCCAGTCCACTCAATGGCCATCCAATACAACCTCGACACCGCCCAAGGCAAAATCTTCAAAGGCACATATAATTTGACCGTGAATGAAGTGGGCAAAGCGTTGGGGAAATAGTTTTTGCGCCTTGGCGGTTTAACCCAAAACCCGCAAGCGGTGAATTAAATCTCCTTTCCAAGCCCTCCCCATAGCCTACAATCCCCCAATGCGATGGCTGTTTTTTATATTGGTGATGGGAAGCGTGGGTGCTGCTGATGCGCCGCGCACGGGGATGTTCACCCTCAAAATCGGTGATCGAATGGATGTCACGATGCACGGTTACACGCTGGCCGAGGGCTTCAGCTTTAGCCACGAGGATATCGTTGGCAAGATGCACATTAAAGCCAACGCGCTGCGGCAGTTGAACCTTAAACCCGCACCCACTCCCGTTGCCGCCCGTCGACACGGCGCGTTGGTGTATCTTTTTAATGGCGACGAATTGTCGGGCGACATCATCAAGCTCACCGAGCAATCGCTGGAATTCGATACGTGGTATGCCGGCAAACTTTCCATCCCACGCGCGCAAGTGCAGTGGCTCGTGCCTGGCACAGGTGGTGTGGTGTTCGACGGCCCCAAATCCCTCAACGGCTGGGGCGCGGCTATCATCGGCGTGTTGCTCGGCGATGACATCGACAGCGGCGTGGAAGGCATCACCATTCAGGACGTGTTCGCCGACAGTCCCGCCGCCAAGGGAGGTTTGCAAATCGGCGACATCATCACTCACATCAACGGTAAGCCGTACACAAAAAAAGAACTAATGATCGCCTTCGTGAAAAGCCAAAAAATCGGCGACAAACTCAAGGTCGGTTTGCTGCGCGGCGATAACGTGAAGGTACAGGCCGACATCACTCTCGGCTCGTTGCATTGGGAATTTGACAACGGCTCTTTCATCAGCAAAGGCACCGGCTACGTCATCGGCAAAGAACTCAAGTGGCCACCCATGGCCAGCGTGGATTTCGACCTCGAATGGGAGCGCGACATCGCGCTCGACGTGATGCTCTGCACCGATCGCCTTCACAGCGTCAGCTATCAAAACGCCTACCTCCTGCGCCTCACCGGCGGCCCGAGCTACCTCTACCGCAACACCAGTGCCGGCGAAGGCGATCTGCAGACCACCAGCCTCGGCAGTGGCAATCCCGCTTGGGGCTCCGCGCGCAAGGCGCACGTCTCCATCCGCGTGGACCGCCGCACCGCTACCATCGTGCTGCTCGTCAATGAACGCCTCGTGCGCAAGTGGGTGGACCGCGCCGGTTTCGCTGGTAAAGGCAGCGTACTACAATTCAATCCCCGAACTGATTCCAGAATGGCTATTCACAACCTGCGCATCAGCGAATGGAACGGCCGCCTCCCAAAAGCAGGCCCGTCCGTTGGTCAATCTGGTGCACAAGACGCCCTCCAACTCCACAAGGGCGAGCAACTCACGGGTCAAATCCTCACTGTCGACCAAGGTAAACTCAACTTAAAATCCGACTTCGGCCCCATCTCCATCCCCCTCGGCAAAATTGCCAACATCTCCTTCGCCAAGAAAACAGAAAAAGCCCCCGGTCCCAAACCGAACGAACCGCAGTCGAAATCATTCAATTTAGGCAGAATGGGAAAAGTTTCCGGCAACCTCCTCGAATGGTCGCCCAAAGCCGTGCGGGTGAGTTCACCCGTGCTGGGCGAATTGAACCTGGCCCCTTCGATAATCAATTCTGTGCAATTCAGGTAGCCACCATTTCTGACTCGGTGCTTCTGATTTGTGAAGGCGAAGCCGCCCTCACGTTCAAAACTCATCCCCCACCACGCGCGCCAATTTCTCCAACCACCGCGCCGCATTCACTTGCCCTTCGGTGGCCGTGGTCAGATCAGTCAGCGCTCGGCAATCATCCAAAACCTCAGCGAGGGCAGGGCGATCCTTCACCATTCCCGCTAATCCAACGCAGCGGCAACCATTCGCGCGCGCGCGTTTAGCCAGTTCGCCGACGCCTTTGCCCATCACCGTTTGGCGATCCATCGCGCCCTCGCCCGTCACCACCACATCCACCTCGCGCAGCAAAGCGTCCAGCCCCGCCGCCTCCGCAAAAATATCAAACCCTGACCGAATCTTCGCTCTCGCAAAACAACGCAGTCCAAACCCAAGTCCCCCCGCTGCCCCTGCGCCTGGTAAACTTGCGACATCTTCGCCCATCTGTGCCTCCCAAACCTCCGCCAACCGCGCCAGCGCCGCCTCCGCCTGCGGAATGTATTCCTCTCGCAAACCCTTCTGTGGCCCGTAAACCCGCGTGCATCCGTTAGGCCCAAGCATCGGATTTTGCACATCGACCGCGACAATTATTTTACTCGATAATTTGGTTTCCGTTGGGTGGATTTTTCTGAGGTTCACTAAATCAATCCAATCGCAGATTGGTTTGCCTCGGTCATTTTCAAAACGCCAACCCAATTCCCGCGCCATCCCGAATCCCCCATCGTTTGTAGCGCTCCCTCCAATCCCGATGATGATCTGGCGGCAGTTGGTAAACCGCTCATCGCGCAACACAATTCCAAGGCCGTGGGAATCCAACACCAGCGGCCGCCGTTTCTTAGCCGACAACATCGCCAACCCAAGAATGTTTGCCGACTCAACAATCGCTGTTCCAGAATTAGAATCAATCCAACAAGGCGCGTTCGTTAGGGCGTGCGATGCATCTTGCGTTTCAATCGTAAGCGAATTAGCCCCTAGCGCCCCCGCCATCAACGCCCCAAATCCATCACCCCCGTCGCTAATAGGCAGCTGTGTCAGTCTGTCCTCCGGTCGCGCCGCCTTCCACCCCCGCGCGATCGCCTTCGCCGCTTGCGGAGCGGTAAGCGTGCCCTTGAATTTATCGGGCGCGATGAGAATGGAAAGAGGCAAGAGGGGGAGGGTAAATGCCCGATGCCCAATACCCAAGCTCGAAGGAATGCCCAAGACTGAATTCCCAAAGTGACGGAAGCATGACCATCGGGTATTTCTTGAAACTTCAAACTTGAAACTTGATCCCTATCCTGCCATTCTCTACGCACCTATGGATAAACCGAACATCACTTGTTATCTCAAGCCAACTTGCGGCTGGAGCGAAGGCGTGCGGTCGGTGCTGCGCAAGCACGACCTTACTTGGGACGAAAAAGACGTGGTCAACAACCCCGAGCACCGCGCCGAAATGATTGAACGCAGCGGCCAAATGCTGCAGCCGTGCGTGGAAATCAACGGCAATATGCTGGCCGACGTCAGCGGCGACGAAGTGGAAGCGTGGTTGCTGGCCAACAGCGTCGTCGGCTCTACCACCGCCGAGGCCGACGCACCGACCGATCAACCGTGTGCGCACGAGATGCCTGAGGCACAGTCGATGCAATTCAAAAATTAGCACCGGCAAAATTTTGCAACGGGCCGGTGATTGCCGGCCCGTTTTTTTATCGCGTGAAAACCATCTGCAACCCCGCCGCGATGCAGCGCCAAGCCCAACGGTGGCAACGTGAAGGCGCGCGCGTGGCACTCGTGCCCACGATGGGCGCACTTCACGCGGGACACGCAAGTCTCATCCCTCTCGCGCACAAAGTGGCCGGTACGAAGGGAATCGTCGTTGTCAGCATTTATGTGAACCCCACGCAGTTTAATGCCGCCAAGGATTTGCGCGCTTACCCGCGCCCATTGGCCGCGGATAAGAAACTTTGCCGCGCTGAAGGCGTGGACGTGGTTTTTGCCCCAAAGTCGCTTTACAAAAATGACGCTAGCACCGCCATTGACGAAGCCGTCGTGTCACTCGGGATGGAAGG
>JAPKEI010000254.1 GCA_028872685.1 Verrucomicrobiota bacterium
GGCAGCAACACGCTCGCGGCATAGCCAATTAACAGGCATGACGAGATGCCAATGAAGGCGTAGATGTATCCGCTAGTTTCTGTGGCGCGCCAAATCCAAACCATCACCGCCACCCCACCGAGCAATCCAATGAATGCGCCGCGGGCGTGGGCGCGGGTTGTGAGAATGCCCAGAAGAAACAATCCGCCGAGCGCGCCCATAAACATTCCGATGACTTTGAAATACTCGCTCATCAACGAGCGGATTTCTGGGCTAATGAAAACCAATCCCGCCAATGTTCCGAGCACGCCCATCATGAAAGTCAACACCTTCGCGGCTTTGAGATAGCCCGCCTCGGAATCGCACCGGTTGAATGGCCTCAGAAAATCGGTAACGAGCGTAGTGGCGGTGGAGTTCATGCTGGTAGACACAGTCGATTGAGCCGCCGCAAAGATTCCGGCCACGATGAGGCCCGCGATGCCGACCGGCAATTCGGTGGCAATGAACATCGGAAAAACTTGATCATTTTGAATGGTCGGATTCAGTTGCGCCGGATTGGAATGATAAAAAGCGTACAAGCCTGTGCCGATGAAGAAAAATAGCAGCGACCCGAACACCGCCATGATGCCGTTAGCCCAAATTGATCGCGCAGCGTCGCCGATGCTTTTGGTGGTCATATACCGCTGCACCACCGCTTGATCGGAAGTGTAACTTGAAAGATTTTGACCAATCCCACCGAGGATGATGACCCACAACGCAAGGGTGGTGAAACTGTCGGGACTGAAATCGAGGTTCACCAAAGTCATTTTGCCATTCGCATTCGCGAGGTCGAGCACTCCGCCCAAACCGCCGTCCACGCCGGCGAGAATATAAAACACACATACCACCGCTCCGCCGAGCAGCACCACGGTTTGAATGGTGTCCGTCCAAATCACCGCCTCCACGCCACCCATCGTGCAATAGATGAGACAGAGCACGCCCATAATCAGTACACTTTGCCATGGGGTTAGCGGCGTCACCGCCGAGAGCGCCAGAGCGGTGAGCGCCATCACGATGCCCATTCGCGAAATATGAAACAACGTGAAGAGCCCGCTGCCGAGAAGACGCACCGGAAGGTTAAATCGCTTGCCGAGATATTCGTACGCGCTCGTGGCGTCGATGCGCCGGAAGAACGGCATCGCGCCATAAATTGCCAGCGGCGCCACGGCGGGGATCATCAGCATTCCAATATATAAAAGCCAATCGGTGGCGTACACCAGCGCCGGCAACGCCACGAAGGTCAGTGAGCTGAGCATCGTCGCATAAATTGAACACGCCGCCGCCCACCATGGGATATTTTGGCCGCCACGAAAGTAATCATCTGTGCTTTTGCTTTTGCGCATAAACCACACGCCCACGCCGACCATTGCCAGCAAGTACAGCACCAGCACCGTGAAGTTAATCGCGCCGAAAGGTTTTTCATTTTCAATGGGCGTGAGTCGCCACACCTTCGCGCTGCGCACGCGTGGCTTGATTTCGCCGCTGGCAATGATGATATCGTCGCCCCATTTCACCGCGGGCGTAGTCACGTGATTGGCGGGCAACGGCCCCGCGTCAATCCAAGTATCCGTGATCGTGTGATACGCCCACGCGTGCTTAGGGAAGCCGGGATGCGTTTTCACAAACTCCGCGTCCGCCGCAATCTTTTTCAATCCTTCCCCATCCGCGCCGCCCACCACGAACACGTGCGATTGCCCCACCGCTACCGCCGTGCCCGCCATAATCGGTTTCGGGGATTCCTTGCGTTTCCGCCAAGCCTCGGCCTTGCCACTCTTGTGCCGGACAGGACTAAACTCATAAACATCGTTCATCGCGATGATCCCCTTGATTCCTCCCACATTCGCGTCCTGCCGACGCCCGCCGAAAACGTAAAGGCACATCTCGCGTCCGTTATGCTGCGCCACCATTTGATTAAACGCCCGCTCAGGCCCCGGCCACGACGGGAGCTTTTCCCACTTCATTTTTTCTGCCGCCAAATCCAATCGCCAAAAAATTTTCGTTGCCGTGGCCAGCCCCGTCCCACTCTGCCCGCCGGCTACATAAACCACTTCACCAATTAATGCCGCCGCGCCGCCCGTGCATACTGACGGCAACGGAGGTAATTTCGTATGATTCAACTTTTTCGTTTTAGCGTCCCACTCCAACCGAAACACATCCGAATAAACGGTCTCCCCCGTTTGGCCGCCAATGCACACCACGCCTTTGTCCGTGGAAACGCACATCCCATAACCCACGGGTTTTTTTAATTTGAAATCCGTTTTCCATTCGAAGCTTTTCCCGTTGCGCACAAGCACCCACGCATCGGCGTAATACACCTTCGGCACCTCCCACAAATCCCCGCCGGCAAACACAGGAAAATTTGCACCGCCGGCCACGATGAGCGCGTCGTTGTGCACGCCGACGAATGGCCCCGCCACACCGATGGGATCCGGCAAATCGGGCAGCGCGGTTACCGAGAGCCGCGCCCGTTCTCCGGCCATGAGCGATGCAGCCAACAATAACGTTATTACAAAAAATTGCCTCATGATTAGTCCTTCAAATGGGGCAAAGCAAACTCACGACCATCGGCCAAATACCGCGGCATGATGCTTATGACAAAACGCTCGAGCAACTCGCGCAACGCATAAAGCTGAACAACCTGCTTGCGATTCACGAACCACGTACCTGGAGGCCAATGACCGGTGCCCACGCGTTCTCGAATGTAATAATAGGTTTTGTCTGCAAGCGAATTGGATGTGCTGGAAGTCATTTACAATTGCCTATTATAAGAAAACATTGTTCTGGGCCAACCGACCGAGGTTGTTTACTGAAATTATAAGAAAATTTCAACGAAGCATTGCTTGAATGCAATAGGCCCACGATAGTGGCGTCATGAAAACGGCACTATGTTTTTTAATGGGCGCGCTGGCGGTTTCCGGCGCCGATGCGAAAGCCGATTACGCTCGCCTCGCCAAGGCGATTGAGGTGAAAGAGCTGAACACGCTGATGTTCGCCAAGTCGAGCGATGTGAATCTTGGGAAATTAGAAGCGTTTCTCAAGGCGCACGCAAAGGCGGTCGAGCGCGAAAAGGTGCTGTATTTGCGGGCCTACATGAAATGGAGCCTGCACCGCTATGCCGTGGCCGCGCCGGCTTATGCGGCGTTATTGAAGGAATTCCCCAAGACAAAGTTTTTGCGGATCGCGTTGATTCGCGAAGCAGCGGCGCATCTTTTCAATGGGCGAGCGGATCTTGCCCTGCCCCGCTTGCGGGCGATTGAGCGGGATTATTTCGACCGCCCGGAAATGTTCTCCCGCGAAATGGCGTACGCGCTTTCGCTCGCTGGGAAACAAAAAGAGGCGCTCGCATTTATGGATCGCGTGGAGTTTCAAATGAAGCTGGCGGGCAAGGGCCGGTTGCTACCGCGCATCTCAAGTCATTTCGACAAGATTCGAATGGTCGGCAAGCCATTAAAAAATTTTAAGGTGAAAGACCATCGCACCGGACGCGAGATCAGTCCGGCCGCATTGAAGGGCAAAGTCGTGTTGATTGATTTTTGGGCGACATGGTGCGGGCCCTGCGTGGCCGATTTGCCGCTGGTGAAAGCCACCCATCAGAAATTTTCCAAGGCGGGGTTTGAGGTGTTCGCGGTGAGCTTGGACGACGATGAAGCAAAATTTGAAAAAGCCATCGACGCGCGCAAGATGGATTACCTCCATCATTATGATGGCAAAAAATGGAAGAACGAACTAGCGGTTCTGTACGATGTGCACAGCATTCCGGCGAACTTGTTGATAGACCGCAAAGGCATCGTGCGTGCGGTGAATGTGCGCGGCAACGCCCTGATGCGCGTGGCGGGGGCGTTGATGCTCGAGGCGCGATGAGGGCTTGCCAACAGTACTGTTAACTATAGAATTACACCCATGAGTAACGGCACCTCGACACTGGAACGATTTATGGCGGTCATCAAGGGGGTGTGCCAAAAGACGAAGCATCCGATGCCGCCGCACCTCACCCCGTTAGCGGAAGGCCACGCGATTCCCGAGCCGCCACCGCTGGAGGAGGCGCTGAAGACCGCCGGGTTGGCGCTCGACGATGCACAGAGTGCTTGCCTGTTTGCCAATATCGTAAACCTCACCATCACCGACGGACGTGTGCGGGATCGTTCATTGGT
>JAPKEI010000255.1 GCA_028872685.1 Verrucomicrobiota bacterium
ACCCTCCGCGCAGCCGACGCGGCGGGGTGATTGATTCCCATCTCATTTCGTGTTAACCAAACCGAATGGTTGATACCGCATCAGTTCCCGACGCCGCCGGACGGTTTGGCCAGTACGGTGGACGGTACGTCCCCGAGACGCTTGTGCATCCGCTGCGCGAATTGGAGGAGGAATATTTCCGCGCTCAGAAGGATCCCAAATTCCAGCGTGAACTGGATTATTATCTGCGCGAATTTTGCGGACGGCCCACGCCGCTTTACCACGCCCAACGCCTTACCGAAAATTTGGGTGGCGCGAAAATTTATCTTAAACGCGAGGATCTCCTCCACACCGGCGCGCACAAAATCAACAACGCGATGGGCCAAATCCTGCTCGCCAAGCGAATGGGCAAAACCCGCATCATCGCCGAAACCGGTGCTGGCCAACACGGCGTGGCTACTGCCACCGTGGCGGCGATGTTCGGCTTTGAGTGCGTGGTTTATATGGGCGCGCACGATTGTGATCGCCAACGCCTCAATGTCGTCCGCATGCAAATGCTCGGCGCGGAAGTCATCGCCGTGGAAACCGGTCAACGTACGCTCAAGGAAGCCGTCAACGAGGCAATGCGCGATTGGGTCACTAACGTCCGTCACACACATTATATTTTGGGCACTGCGTACGGCGCGCATCCGTATCCGGTGATGGTGCGAAATTTCCAGCGCGTCATTGGTGATGAAGCCCGCCGGCAAATCCTCGAGAAGGAGGAGGTGTTGCCGGATCTGCTCGTGGCCTGCGTCGGCGGCGGCTCCAATGCCATCGGTTTGTTTTATCCCTTCCTCGAGGATAAAGGCGTGGCGATGGTAGGCGTGGAAGCCGGTGGCGAGGGTATTGAGCCGGAAAAACACGCCGCGCGTTTTCAAGGTGGCTCGGTCGGTGTGCTGCAGGGCACGCGCTCCTTTTTGTTGCAGGACGAACACGGGCAAATCCAATCAACCCAGAGCGTCTCCGCTGGCCTCGACTACGCCGCCGTCGGCCCAGAGCACGCTTGGCTGCATGACCAATCTCGTGCTGAGTACACTTACGCAACCGACGAAAAAGCACTCGAAGCCTTTTTTAAGCTCTCTAAAATCGAAGGCATCATCCCCGCACTCGAATCCTCCCACGCCATAGCCGAAGTCATCGCGCGCGCTCCGCAAATGTCCTCCGACCAAATCATCATCTGCAACCTCTCTGGCCGCGGCGACAAAGATGTGGCGCAGGTGGCGGAGAAAATTGAATTATAAATCAGGGAGGAGGTAGGGCTCATCCCGACTGGGAGGGGCAATTTCCACCTTGTCCCATTTTATTGAATGTCTAAATCATCACAATCCAAATGGGATTTCGGCGAGTTATTTGCCGAAGAGGAAACTCGCGATGTATTCACCGTTTCCGATTTAACCACGCGCGTGAAGCGCACTTTGGAAAATCAAATTGGCCAGATTTGGGTGGAGGGCGAAATCTCCAACCTTCGCGCGCAGGCTTCGGGGCATATGTATTTTTCCATCAAGGACGCTCGTGCGCAGTTGACGTGCGTGCTTTTTCGCGGCACGCGCGTGGGGCAGCGTGAGTTGATGGAGGACGGCCAAAAGGTGGTGCTGCAGGGCGACCTCACGGTGTACGAGCAGCGCGGCCAATATCAACTCATCGTGCGCGCGGTGGAACTGCAGGGCGTGGGAGCGTTGCAGGTGAAGTTTGAAAAACTCAAAGCCAAGCTGCAGGCCGAAGGGCTCTTCGATGCGGAAACTAAACAGGAACTCCCGCGCTTCCCTCAACGGATCGGCATTGTAACCTCGCTGAACGCGGCGGCCTTGCGCGATGTGTTGCACGTGATTCACCGCCGCCAACCTTCGCTGCAAATTATTCTCGCCGCCAGCCGCGTGCAAGGGCAGGGGGCTGAGAATGAAATTGCCACCGCAATCGGCCAACTCAATCGCTGGGCGTCGTCGGAACCGCTTGATTTGATTCTCGTCACTCGTGGCGGCGGCAGTCTCGAAGATTTATGGGCGTTCAATGAAGAAGCCGTGGCGCGCGCCATCCACGCCTCAAGCGTGCCGGTGGTGTCGGCAGTGGGGCACGAAATTGATTTCACCATCAGCGATTTCGTGGCCGACGCCCGCGCCGCCACTCCGAGCGCTGCCGCGGAAATCATCACCGCCGCCGCCGTTACCTTGAGCGATTCATTGGCTACCACCGGCGAACGCCTCACGTGGCTCGCGCGTCGCCGGCGCGAATCATTCAAGGAACACACCGCCACCATCGCCCATCGCCTCGGGCGGTGTCATCCGCGCCGGCGCTTACAGGAGCGAATGCAGCGCGTGGACGAACTCCACACCGATCTCCAGCGCGCCGCCCAAAGTCACCGGCAAAAATTCTCCACCCATTGGCGCGGCTTGGCCGAGCGATTGCTGCGTGTCCACCCCGAGTTAGTCGTTCGGCATCGACGCCAACAAGTAGCTCAATTAGCGGCGCGGTTACACGAGCGGAAGGGGCATCGTCTCGATAGAGCCGCCCAACGCCTCACGCGTTTGGTCGATCGTCTGCGATTACTGGGCCCCGCCAATGTGCTTGCTCGAGGCTATTCCATCACACAAAATTTAAAATCCAAAAAAGTAATTCGCTCTGTTAAAGACGCCCCTTCTGGCACGCGCTTGAGCACACAGCTTTTCGATGGCAGCGTGGAAAGCATGGCGGAATAGATCTAACCGCTTCGCGCTCGACTTAACCGCGCGTACTGGCGTAGGCTCTGCCGATGCCGAGTAAGGGCAAAAAACAGGCGGACGTTTCTTTTGAGGACGCTGTGAAGAAGTTGGAATCCATCGTTGAGGAAATGGAATCCGACGAGTTGCCGTTGGATAAATTGCTCGTGCGCTACGAGGAAGGCGCGAAGCTGGTCAAAGCTTGCGAGGAGAAACTACAATCCGCCGAGACGCGCATCACGCAATTGGAAGAAACATTGGAAGGCGAACTCGCCGCGCGGCCCGTGACGCTGCGCGAGGATGATGAATAATTTATGAGCGGATTTTTGGATATGATCAGCGAGCCGGCGCACGTCAAGAAATTGACGGAAAACCAACTCGAACAACTCGCCTCCGAAGTGCGCGAGGAACTCATCACCAAACTGGCAAAAACCGGTGGCCATCTTGGCCCCAACCTCGGCGTGGTGGAGCTGACCATTGCGATGCACAAAGTGTTCAGCACGCCGCATGATAAGTTTGTGTGGGATGTCAGTCACCAAAGCTACGTTCACAAGCTGCTCACTGGCCGTCGCGAAGGCTTTTCCAAAATTCGCCAAACCGGTGGTCTCAACGGATTTGCACTACGCACCGAGAGCGAGCACGACAGCTTCGGCGCGGGGCACGCCGGCACGGCCCTCTCCGCCGCACTCGGAATGTGCGCGGCGCGCGACCAAAAGAAAACTGACGAGGATGTCGTGTGCGTCTTCGGTGATGCCGCGCTCACCAACGGAATTTCCTTTGAGGCCCTCAATAACATTGCCCAAACTACCGGCAAGTTTATTGGTGTCCTCAATGACAACGAATGGAGCATTGATAAAAACGTCGGCGCAATTTCGAAGTACCTCAACAAAATTATTACCAATCCCGGCTACAACCGCTTGCACGATGACCTATCGCGTTTGGTGAAAAAATTGCCGAAGGGCGATTTCGCCGTGCGCCTAGGCAATCGTGCCGAGGGCGCACTAAAGGCAGAGGTGTCCGAAAACTCACTCAAACATCAACCGCCCGGCCCTCAGGACGGCCGCGGCGGCACGGCGAGCAGTGTTATCTTTGAGGAATTAGGCATTCGCTACATTGGCCCGCTGGACGGCCATAATTTGCCTTTGATGATTAAGTCTCTCGAGTATGCAAAAAGTTGCGACCATCCTGTGGTGCTGCATGTGCTCACCAAAAAAGGGAAAGGCTACAACGCGGCACTCAAGCAACCGGAAAAGTTTCACGGCCTCGGCCCATATGACGTCAAGACCGGCCAGACGCCATCAGCCAAAACCGACGCCGCACCTAATTGGCAGGATGTATTCGGCAAACAAATGTTGAAGCTCTGCGAGCGGGATAGCCGCATCGTAGGCGTTGGCGCGGCAATGCCCAGCGGCACGGGCCTCAAGTATCTGCGCGATGAAATGCC
>JAPKEI010000256.1 GCA_028872685.1 Verrucomicrobiota bacterium
GGCTGGTGCAGATGTTGTTATGTGTGGCAGTTCACCGATGTATTTGCCGGACTTGGCAGTTGAAATAAAGCACAGTTCCTAACAGGAGCAAGGTTCTCCCTATCTTATTTATTTTCAGTGGACATTGATGGATGATCGTTAGACATTGCCGCATGCGCCAATTTATTTCCATGATTCCGGGTTTGATTTTTGTACTGGGGCTTGCCGGTTGCTGCACCGCCATACCGACGGGCATGACCGGTGGAATTCCGGTGATCGATACCCACATTCATTTGTATGACACCACGCGTGCGGGAGGGGTGCCGTGGCCAAAGCCTACAGATCAGGTGCTTTACCGGCCGGTGTTGCCAAAGCATTATGATAAAGTCACCAGGGCCAATGGCGTTAGGGCCACGGTGATTGTGGAGGCGAGTGACCGGGTGGAGGACAACCAGTGGGTATTGGATCTGGTAGCACACAACCCGAAACACTACGTGGGAGTGGTGGGGAACCTACCGGTGGGCACACCGGCTTTTGCCAAGCACTTGGAACGCTTTGCCAAGGATAAGCGCTATGTGGGGATTCGGCTGCGGAGTTTCCCTGAGGGAGTGAGTGGGTTTAATGATGCGGTTTGGCGTGACCTGCAACTACTCTCCGACAAAGGCCTCGTGCTTGATGTGTTGATGTCAAATTTCAATCTGGATGACATTGTTCTGATCGCAAAACGCATTCCGGAATTAAAGATTATGATTAATCACCTGACAGGGTTGATTATTAATGGCGTTCCGGCTGAAGCAGTGTGGACAAAAAAAGTGCGGGCGGCGGCACAATACCCGAATGTGTACTGCAAGGTTTCAGGCATCTTCCAGCGCAGTAACCGCAGTCCGGCCCCGAAAAAGGTAAGTTACTATGCGCCGATTTTCGAAGTGGTCTATAAAGCTTTTGGGGAGGACCGGATTATTTATGGCAGCAACTGGCCGGTGACTGATCGGGGCGGGGAATATGGGGATCAACTGGCGATCATCCATGAATACTTTTCAGCCAAAGGGAAAAATGTGACTGAAAAGCTCTTCTGGAAGAATGCAGCGAAATTTTACGGGGTAACTATCCGTTAAAGGAGTCGTTACTCCTTTAACGGAATCAACTTCGGGGTCACTGATTCTCTTCCCGCAGCCAAAAGGCACATAAAGAATAAGTGGTTATGGCAGGATGAGCTGCATTTCCGAAACCATACCGCCCCTCACCAAATCAAGGCAACAGTCCCAACAAGCCCTTCCGCAATTGGCCTTGCCAGTGGGGTGAAGTAGGCTCATCCTTCGGTTGTTCCACTTTTTATTATGAATATGAATCGACGTTCTTTTCTACAAACCACACTCACCACTGCAGCCGTAGCGGGTGCAACCTGGTTTGATGTACCTCAAATCTTTGCCAAGGAAGCCAAGCTCTCCAAGGCGCGTGCGGCTTCCCTTAAAAAATACGGGGGTTTCCCCATGGGAATCCAGAGCTATTCGCTGCGGGCCTTCGGTATTGATGGCAAGGAAGGGGCCCTGCAAAAGATTGATGATTTGGGGCTGCATTGGGTTGAGTTTTTCGGGCGGCATTACCCGATTACGCCGGATAAGGCGAAGATCGCTGAGATGAATGCCAAGCTGGCCAAGCACGACATGAGCGTGAGCTCCCATGGAGTGAATGCCTTTGGCAAAAACCATGAGGCCAATGAGAAGATCTTCCAGTTCGCCAAGCTGGCCGGTATCCCGAATATCAGCGCGAACCCTAAGCCTGATAGTTTTGAAAGCCTTGATAAGCTGGTTAAAAAATATGATATCCGCATCGCCATCCATAATCACGGTCCGGATGCCTTATATGATAAGATAGGGGATGGGCTAAAGGCGGTTAAAGGACATGACAAGCGTATCGGTTTCTGCGCAGACCTCGGTCATTACATTCGTAGCGGGGAAGACCCGGTGGAAGTGATTAACAAGCTGGGCGAGCGCTTGTACGGGGTTCACCTGAAGGATTTCGCTGAGCAGAAGAAAAAGACGCACGGGGTTATCCTAGGTAAGGGGCATCTGGATGTGACCGGTGTATTTAAGGCACTGAAGAAGGTTGGTTTCCCAGCCAATGGTGCATTGAGCCTTGAGTATGAGGAAAATGCAGCTAATCCGATTCCTGATATACAGGAATGCCTTGCAGTGGCTGCCGAGGGCGCACAGAAGGCGCTTAAAGGTTAGGCGTAGTATTCACACGATCTCAAGCGGGCGATGCCTTGAAACATCGCCCGTTTTTTTGTAAGGTAACGCAAGTCTGCATGTTGCAGTTTTCCGATAACCCGTACCGCTACTTTCCGCCCAAGCCCAACCGCCTCATCGCATGGCTGGGCGAGCAGTGGAATGGTCGCTGTCATTTGCCAGGGACGAGGCATCTCATTTCCAAAGTGGAAGTGGAAAACGCCGGGCCGTTGCTGGATGTCCATAGCCAACACGGGGCACGCGTGCTGTTGTTGCCCAATCACTCCACACACAGTGATCCACAAATCATGGTGGAGACGTGTCGGCAAATCGGGTTGTGGTCATTTTTTATGGCGGCGTATGATGTGTTTGAGCGTGACGCAAAAGTGGCGTGGGTAATGCAGCGCATGGGGGCTTTTTCCGTAGATCGCGATGGCAGCGACCGGCAGAGCTTAAAGGAGGCTGTGCGTTCGGTGATCGATGGACGTTATGCGCTCACGATTTTTCCGGAGGGCAATGTGTATTTCATGAATGACCGCGTGACGCCGTTTCTAGATGGGCCGGCATACATTGCCATGAAGGCGCAACAGGAGCTGAAGGAGTCCGGCCGCATTTTTGCCGTTCCGGTTTCCATTAAGGTTTCGCACGTGACCGATGCGCGGCCGAGCTTACGGGAAATACTTACGGAGATGGCGGCGGCGTTGGAAGTGGAAATCGATCCTGCCGGCGACATCGTGGCTAATGTGCATCGCGTGGGCATCGCAATGGTGCGGCGGAATTTAACGATGCGTGGATTCCTACCGCCCAATCCCAATTATGACGATTTGCCGGCACTGTTGCGCGCCTCCACGGAACTCATCATTGAAAAGCTCGAACATAAAATTGGTATCGAACCTAAAGCAGGAGCAGAGTTGATGGACCGCATTCGCAGCGCGCGGCGGGAAATTCACAAGGTGCGAACCAGCCCCGCACGCGAGATCGACCACGCCGTGGCGGCCACGTGGGCGGATGAGGCGATTTTGGCTTTTCGGATTCTTAGTTACGCGGGCAATTACCTCAGCGAAAAGCCGAGCCTCGATCGGGTGGGCGAGACGATTGAAAAAATGCGCGAAGATTTATATTCGCGTGATTTCCCGCCTTATACGGAACGCATTGCTCGCGTACGGTTGGGCGAACCGATTGATGTTTCCGAGCAACTCGCCGCTGCCGCCAAGCCCCGCGAAGCAATGGCTAGCCTCACGGATCAATTCGAACAGGGTGTGCAAGGCGGGTTAGACGAACTCAACGCCACCAATATCCATCCGGGCGCAGAGCTGTTTTGAAATCATCGATTCCATCAATGATCACTCCCGCCGAATCAATTATCCATTTCCCCGCCGCTTGCGTTAACGTGCCGCCGCGATGAGCGAAGCAACGCCCAAACACAAGCTGGCCAACAAAGGGTTTTTGTCCTTGGTGGTCACGCAATTCCTTGGTGCGGGTAATGATTATCTCCTCAAGCAAGTGCTCACCTTCGGCTTGGCGGCGGCGGGCATTTGGAACAGCACACTGGGCGATGGCGGCCAAAGCTACGTGGCGGCGGTGTTGGCGCTTCCATTTTTACTGTTCTCCGCCGTGGCGGGGCAGTTGTGTGATCGGTACAGCAAACAACTAGTCGCCGTGCGCGTGAAGCAGGCGGAATTTCTCATCGTGATGGCAGCGTTCGCGGGCTTCTATTTTAACAACGTTTATCTGTGCCTGTTGGCGATGTTTTTATTGGGAACGCAAAGCGCGTTCTTTGGCCCGGCCAAGTACGGGGTGATTCCGGAGCTGGTGGACACTTCGAAAATCAGCATGGCCAATGGCATCATCAACATGCTGACCAACGTGGCCGTCATCGCGGCAACGTTGGTGGCGGGGGCGATTTATGAGGCTTATCGCGGGCC
>JAPKEI010000257.1 GCA_028872685.1 Verrucomicrobiota bacterium
TTCATATGGAAAAGCGCCTCAGGATGGTTCAGAGACTCGGCCTGACATCCACGGTAGTTGCAAAGTTCATCGGCCACCTCGGGCAAGTGGACCCACTGGTCGCTCATGTCCAACCCCGACTGGCCGACCTTGCGCGACTTGAACGGACTGCCGACATAAAAACGAAATCCATTCGCTAAACCCGCCGTTCGCTTTGATTCCAGTTTGTGTTTCGCACTGAGCGCTGGCTTCGGATCAAATGTGTCCACCTGACTCGGCCCACCTTCCATGAAGAGCATAATCACCGCCTTGGCCTTAGGCGTGTGCATCGGCTTCTTTGGAGCCAATGCTCCGGCGGTCTCTTTGGCCAACAGGTCGGTCATCGCCACCGAACCCAATGATGAACCGAGCCCATAAAGGAAATCGCGACGACGCAGGGAGGCTGTGTTTGGGGAGAATGGCGCGTTCATATCAGTAAATATAAATGAATTCGTTGGAATTGAAAAGTAACAGGCACAAATCAGCGAGTGCGCGTGTAGAGCCGTTTACGTCACCCGGTTTTTTGTCGGGCACATAACCCTCAAAAACAGGGAGAATCTCCTCATACTCAAAAGGTTGACCTGTCAGTTCCTCCACCAACGAACGCGTAATGGACTTGGGGTATTCCACTTTCTCAGGCTGATGCCTTGCATGGTAACCCTGCATTCTAATCACGTACTGCTCAAGCCGCTTCCACTCCACCTTATCCGGCACACGGCCGAAGGCTAGTTGCACTACGCGTTTGACCTGCATATGCAGGGTGTACGATTCCTTTTCCGCACGCAGGGCTAAAGCGATGGCGCGATCACTCATAACCTGACTGTTGAGCAACGTAAATGCCTGCGGAGTAACCGCCGCTGAGTCACGCTCCTCACAGGAGTCATTGGGGTTGGGCTGGTTGAACAGCTCCAGGAAAGGATCGGCCTGGCCACGAACCCGGTATGCATAGATCGTACGTCGATTGCGTTCATCCGGCGTACGTGAAGGCTGGTAGGCCGGCGAGAGGGAGAACTGAATCATGCGGGGCTGCAGCGCAACCTCCATGTTAATCTCCGGCATCACTGGAAACCCACCCTGAACATGGCTAAGTTCCCCCGTAGCGACCAGCAAACTATCACGCATTTCTTCAGCCGTAAGACGGCGAGGCAGATGATAGGCAAAGAGAGAATTGTCCGGATCTTCATTTTTCAACTTATCTAACCTGGGATGACTCCCGCTTTGGCGGTAGGTGGCTGAGAACATAATCATCCGGTGCAGTCGCTTGAGTTTCCAGCCGTGTTCCATGAAATCGGCTGCGAGCCAGTCAAGCAATCCCAGGTGAGTCGGCTTGGCTCCCTTGGAGCCGAAGTTGTTGGGGTTGCCGGCCAGCGGTTTACCAAAATGATGCTGCCAGACGCGATTGACAACAGAACGGGCTGTTAACGGGTTTCTCGGGTCGACAATCCACTTGGCCAAGGCAAGCCGACGGCCCTGTAACTGGTCGGAAATCTCGTAGGGATCAGGATTCTTTGTCGATACCGGGACAGCTAGGGCACTCAACACACCCGGAGTGACATCCTCCCCCGGTGCTTCCAATGTACCCCCCAATAAAATACGGCTTGCTGGCGGAATCTTTTGTCCGGACTTCTTGGGAAGACGCATGGAGCGCGCGTTAAGTTTCTTGGGAGTCGAACCATTGTACACGCCCTGCACCATCGGTTGGTAGCGTTCCAGTCGACGTTTCCAAATCCACTCGTCCTGCCGGCGTACTTTTTTGCGACCCTGCTCCTCTAGCGTGAGGCCCACGTGGCGCGGTGGCTTCTCCTTAACAGGCAAATCCTTGCGAGCATTCTCGTTGAGGTACTTCTTACCGTGTTCCTCAAACCATTTTCGCGCGGCGGACTCCTGTTTATTGTAAAGCGCGTTGTGTTTTTCCGTGGCAAACTTGAGCAACCGTTGCGTGGCAGCGCGGCCTTCCTTCAGACCGATGATATTTTCGCTCTTAAGAAACGGTGCTGGACGCTCAGCTAATTGAGTACCGGCGAAGGCGGCGTACATGCGGTAGTAATCGCGCGTGGGCAGCGGATCAAACTTGTGATCGTGACACTTGAAACAGCGCATGGTCGTGCTGAGGAATGTCTGGCCAACGGCGTTGACGACGTCATCGAGATAAATCTGTCGCGCCTGCGGGGCGAGTGTCATCGCCGGATCCCACGGGCCCATGCGAAGGAACGAGACGGCCACGAGCAGCTCTGGATTGCGATTCCTCTCCGATTGCTGTTCCCACAGTTCATCGCCTGCAATTTGCTCGATAACAAACTCGCTGTACGGCTTGTCGTTATTAAAGGCGCGTATGACGTAGTCGCGATAGCGCCAGGCGTTGGAACGTTCGTAGTCGTTTGAATAGCCGCCTGTGTCAGCGTAGCGGGCGACATCCAGCCAATGCTGCCCCCAGCGCTCGCCATAGTGCGGACTAGCCAGCAGCTCATCAATGAGCTCATTCCAAGCACTACCCGAATCCTTCTCCCACTGAAGCCTAAATTGATAAATCTGGAAAGGAGTGGGAGGTAGCCCAGTGAGATCGTAGTAGGCTCGTTTTACTAGGGAACGAAAATCCGCCTGAGGAGCCGTTGCAAATCCCGCCGCCTTAAGTTTGCGCCCGATAAAGGCATCCACGGGATTATCCGCACCTGCCGGCTGTTTAGGTTTAACAACCGGCTGAAATGCCCAAACGTCCTGTGGCTTGTAACGGCGGTATGTCCAGTCATCAGAAAGCCCGCCACTTGTCTCAACCAGGATCCCTTCAGAGGTAACCGGCTTGGCGCGTTCCTCGGCAATATAACGCGCCTGTGTTTTTACATCCGGCCAATGTGCACCCAGTTCAACCCAACGCTTTAGTGCAGAAAGTTGTGTAGCTGAAAGCTTATCGTTCTCCTTGGGAGGCATGACAGCCCAATCATCCTCGTGCTGACGAGTGGCCGCCAAATAAAATGGACTCTTTGATGGTTGACCGGGAACAAGTGAAGGTTCTTGGCTTTCGCCGCCCTTGAGCAAACCAGTCCGCGAAGTAAGGTTCAGTTCCCCCTTGATCTTCTCAGAATCCTGACCATGACACGCAAAACATTTACTGCTTAAGACTGAACGGACCTTAAGCGCAAACAAACGCTCTCCTTCCTGCTTGGCATCTGCTTGTAGAGAAACCTTACAGACAAAAAAAAGCAAAAGAATTGCAATGACCCTCATAAACCTTACCACCCATTAACACGTTTACGGACTCTATTCCAAGACCTTTAGCTTGAGGTCCTTGAAGTAGACAATCATCCCAGGGTCATGAAGTTGAAGCTGAATCATGCCATTCTTAAGACGTTTAGCCCGTGGAAGGTGCTCAGTGAATTCACTGGAAAGTTTACCATTAATGTAGAGCTTAAAGTTGTTGCCCTTGGCGATGATGTATACGGAGTTCCAACCGCCCTTCTTAATATCATCCGCGCTTAGCGCATCCTCAATGGGTGTAATAGTGGGTTTATCATCCTCACCAATCACCAGCCTGTCACCACGAAAGCAGCGGTGCTCTTTGCGCCCGGGAGTATGAAAGTCCCAAGCCCCCATCACGTTTTTGCCTATACCGAGATGACCCAGGTCCGCATGATAACTTTGAAAATCGCGTTTACGGGTTTTGTCCACAATGGCGCGGATACTTACCCCACTGTTGCCCTTATCGGGGAACCGGTAGCTGAACTTCATCTCAAGATCGGCCACGTTCTTGTTTGGGCTGTATGTGAGATAACCCCGCCCCTTGTCGCCATCACCCACAATCATGCCGTCCCGCACTGTCCACGCCGGTGCAGTCTTCGCAGGTGTCGCCTCCCAGCCCTTGAGTGTCTTGCCGTCGAAGATGGAAACAAACCCGTCCTTGCCCACCGCCTGCGCGGTGGCTAGGCCCAATAAGAAAAGCAAACTGGCAGTGATGGTTTTCATGGCGGAAGTAATCGGCGCCGATTTAACGGGCGCCCGGTGGTTTAGGCAATCAATTCCTTGATAACATTACCTCCAAATTGACTGAGCTGCTTGTAGCGACCGGCGTGTAAGTAGGTGAGCTTGTTATCATCCAAACCAAGTAACTGCAGCA
>JAPKEI010000258.1 GCA_028872685.1 Verrucomicrobiota bacterium
CTGTTTTGAAATCCACACCCGCGGCGAAGTTGGCGGGGCCACCGACTTTGATGCAGGCGATGCCTTCGGTGACGGCGACTTGGAGGCAGGCGCTCATCAGGCAGCAACCGCTGGGCGCGCGGCGATTTGGGTGATGGTGGATTGCAAAATAAATGAGTCGTCCAGCGAACTGGAAACGAGTTTTAGGTTGGCTTGCATTAAAAGATCGAGCGCGCGGACGAGTTCGGCACTGGTGTAATTGTTCGCCTGTCGCGTGGCGTTAAATAATACATACGGATGCAGCCCAAGCGGACTGATGCGGCGGTCATCGGGAAACTCGCCGGCGGGCAAGGCATCTAGCTGCGACTTGAATTGCGGATACGCATTGGCGGGGCGAATCATATCCGCATCAAGCAACTCGCGCGCGAAGAGCAGCGCACGCACTTTGCTAATGAGCCCGGAGCACAGGCCGATGGTGGATTTTTTCCGATCGGTTTTTGCCGCCCACAAATCCTCATCCAACCGCCGCAACAAACGCGGCAAGTTGCGATCGCCCAACGCGTCGCCCAGCGCAAAAGCCTTCGCATGTTTGCCGGGAGTGACGATGGCGCGCACGTCGTCGCGGGTGACCTCCGCGCGGTCGCCTACATAAAGCGCCACTTTTTCGCATTCGCTCATCAAGGCACGCGTGTGCGGGCCGACCATTTGCACCAACTCCGTGGCCGCGCCGTAGTCGGCCTTCACACCGAGCTTGCGAAGCTTGCCAGCGACAAGTTGCTCAGCCTTGGCCTGCCACTCACGGTCGTCGATGGAAAGCGCCTTAAATTCCTCATCGTGCCCCTGCTTGGCGATAGCTTTGTAGAACACCTTTCGCTTGTCGCATTTGGCGGCGCTAATGAGGAGACGCACGCCTTGCCAATCGAATGCCTTCAACCACGCCGTAAGATCGGCAATGCCGCTGGTGACGTCTTTGGTTTTGGACGTGCGATCGTCGCCCAGAAAGTTGCAGTCCTTAAACCACACCACTTTTTCGCCGCCAAAAAACGGGAGCGTATCCAGAGCCATCCGCAGCCGCCCAAGAATTTTGGAGGCCTCGCCCCCATTGGCTGCGTGGGCCTCGACGGTTTCGTGGTCCTCGCCGCCGACCGCCTCGCACCAGCCTTGGAAAATCTGCCGCGCGCGCTGGCTCACCGCGAAATCATCATCGCCGTGCACCAACACCAACGGCACCTCCGGAAGCGAGGGCGCCTTATTCGTCTTCTGATTCTTCGCTGGCACCTTCGTTGATTTGCTCAAGAAATTCACTCATATCCTCCACCTCTTCAAACAGACTGGCCGAAACATAAACTGGAATTTTTTGTGCCGTCGCAATCGCGAGGCAATCGCTGGGTCGCGCGTCCAGCTCCACAATCTTGGAGCCCAGCTCGTTTTCCATCTTCAAAATCGCCCGCGCGAAATACGTTGAATGCTTCAGCTCCGTAATCACCACCCGCTCCACCGCAATGCCGAACCCCTGAAAAACATTGCTCAGCAAATCGTGCGTCAACGGCCGTTCCTTCGGCGTATCACGCAGAAAGTTTCCAATCACCGCTGCCATATTAGTTTCCACCTGAATAATGAAAACCTTCTCGTCATTCCCCAAAAAAATCGCCGCGCCGCTATTGGCGGGAAGAATCCCACGAATCTGTACTAGAATGACATCCGCGTTCACGGGCCAAATCTACGCCCCCTTCCGCAGATTGACAAGCCCTTGCCGCCTGCGGCAGGATTCGGCTCTTGGATTTTCGTGAAAAAATACTGGACGCCGAGGCACTGCCTGCGTGGCGCGAAGCCTTGCGCGCCGAAGGCCGCACCCTTGCCGCCACCAACGGCTGCTTCGATATTTTACACGCCGGTCACGTCAACTACCTCCAAGCCGCCCGAAACAAAGCCGACGCCCTCATCGTGGGCCTCAACAGCGACCGCTCCACCACCGAGCTAAAAGGCCCCGACCGGCCCATCCACACCGAAGCCGACCGCGCCGCCGTGCTCGCCGCGCTGGAATCAGTGAACGCTGTCTTCATCTTCGACGACCTCCGCGCCACAAGTTTCCTGCAAATCGCCCAACCCGACATCTACGTCAAGGGTGGCGATTATACCGTGGATCAACTCCCCGCCGAAGAGCGCGCCATCATCGAGGCCCAAGGTGGCCGCATCACCGTCCTCGGCCACCTCCCCGGCAAATCCTCCACCGAAATCGCCCGGCGTATTTTGGAAGGTTGATTTCCCGCTTGCCAAGTGCCGCCTGCCTCGGGCAAGGTCGCCTATGGCAGCCAAGACCAATTCAGACGACACAGATTCGCAGTTTTATTTGACCGCGGACACTTTCTTCCCGCGCCACGCCAACACCGGTCTTACGTTCGACGACGTCACACTGGCCACGCAGTTTTCACAAATCCTCCCGCGCGACACGGTGCTGGACACACGGTTGGCGGAAAATCTGGAGCTGCATTTGCCGATTATTTCCGCCGATATGGATACCGTCACCGAGCATGCGATGGCCATCGCGATGGCGCTCAAGGGGGGGCTGGGGCTCATTCATTATAATATGACCGAGAAACAGCAACTCAAGGAAGTGAGCCGAGTGAAGAATCACGTGCACGGGTTGATTCAGGAACCGATCACCGTGACGGCCGATCTTTCCGTGAGCGATGTGCTCGAGCTGATCGAGGAACAGCGCTACACATTCAGCACGTTTCCGGTGGTGGATGAGGCAGGCAACCTCACCGGCCTCCTTTCCGGCAGTGTGGTGAAGCCGCGCTACGCCGACCGCCGCGTAGGCGATGCCGCCATCCCGCGCGCGAGCGTCCACGCTGTCACCGAAAAAGAACTCGAGCCCGATCCCATCCGCGTGGCCGACCAGTTTTTTACCGACCATCCGGGTATCAATAAATTACTGGTGGTGGATGACGCCGATCACTTGAAGGGACTTTTCACCCTTAGCGACGTGGAACGGATTGCCCTGGAAAAAAGCGCCCAATTCAAACCCGCGCGCGATGGAGAATTTCGGCTGCTCTGCGGCGCGGCGGTTTCCGCCACGCGCACGCAGGCCGGTGAACTGGACCGCGAACACATCACCGCCCACGTGGGCGCGTTGCTCGAACGCGGCGTGGACGCCGTGGCCGTATCCACCGCGCACGGCCACACGCAGGGCGTGGGCGATACAGTGAAACTCATTCGCGATGCTTTTCCGGCTCTACCCATCATCGCCGGCAACGTCACCAGCGCGGCAGGCGTGGAGTACCTCGCCGACTGCGGCGCCAATTCCATCAAAGTCGGCCAAGGGCCCGGCTCCATTTGCACCACGCGCATCGTCGCCGGCGTGGGCATCCCGCAGCTCACGGCGTTGTACGTGGCGGCCAAGGGCGCGGCGGCCAAGGGCGTCACCATCATCGCCGATGGTGGGGTGACCAAGAGCGGTGACATTGTAAAAGCACTCACACTTTCGAACGCGGTGATTTGCGGCGGGTTGCTCGCCGGTTGTCAGGAATCGCCCGGCGACATCGTGGAAATCAGCGGCAAACGCTACAAACAATATCGCGGCATGGGCAGCCTCGCCGCGATGAAAGCCGGCAGTGCCGCCCGCTACGGCCACAGCGCCAAGGACGCCACCCGCAAAATCGCCGCCGAAGGCGTGGAAGCGTTAAAGGAAGTTTCCGGTTCAGTCGATTCCGTGCTCACCCAACTCACCGGCGGAATCCAAAGCGGCCTAGGCTACCTCGGCGCGTCCAACCTCGCCGAGCTACACGACAAAGCCCGATACCTCCGCATCAGCGCCGCCAGCCAGCACGAATCCAAACCACACGACGTGATTGAGGTGAAGGCCGGGAATTAAAACAGCACCGGTCGATTCATCACGCCGCATTCTGGGCACCGCGAGCGTTCCACGTCATCGTCATCGGTGTAAACATACTCGCATTCCTCGCAGCTGAACACGTTGTCCCGATTCGGGTCGGGCTCGAAATCCAATCCCCGCTGGCGGGCATAAAACGCAACCGCCGCCCAACCGCCCAGCAACACCAACAGGAACAGAAAAATGGAATCGGATACACTCATTCGCG
>JAPKEI010000259.1 GCA_028872685.1 Verrucomicrobiota bacterium
GCGAGGAGGCAGTTGGCGGCGTGAGTACCGGGGATGCGGGCGTCTTCGCCATAGAGTTTGAAGGTGCTGGCGGGTTCTTTGCTGAGGTCGGTGAGATCGGGCACGCTCATTTGCATTCGGTGCGCCATCTCGTATGCGGCGATGCGGGTATCGATTTCGGGGTTGCCGGTATCTTCTCGGCGGAGGGTGTTTAGCTTGGCGAGCGAATCGAGGAGTTGGCGGCGGCCTTGCGGGGTGTCGCCAGTGGGGTCTTTCAAATAAAGAACGGGGTTGCTGCCAGAACGGAATTTGACACCCTGATGGTTGCTGGGCAAAAAACCGCTGCCCCATAGGCGTGCGTAAAGGGGTTGGGCCTGCGGATCGGTGACTTTGCTGTGGAGTACCACAAAGGCCGGGAGATCTTTGCTGGCGTTGCCGAGTCCGTAGCTGGCCCACGCGCCGAGGCTGGGGCGACCTGGTTGTTGGTGGCCGGTTTGGAAAAATGTGATGGCGGGGTCGTGGTTGATGGCCTCGGTGTGCATGGAGCGAATGAGGCACATATCGTCGGCGATTTTATGATGCCACGGGAGAACGTCGCTGATTTGTGTGCCACTCTGGCCGTGGGCGCGGAAGGGGGAGAAGGACTTTGCGGCGGGGAAAGTTTTTTGGCCGGAAGT
The DNA here is from genome assembly GCA_028872685.1 of Verrucomicrobiota bacterium. GTDB lineage: Bacteria > Verrucomicrobiota > Verrucomicrobiia > Limisphaerales > UBA1100 > JACNJL01. The sequence continues at coordinate 657 of JAPKEI010000259.1, forward strand.
CATGCCGGTGAGGCGTTGGCCTTTGCGAATAGAGTCGGGCAGGTTTTGGCCGTTGAGTTTTTCCAGCGAAGGTTTGGGGTCAAAAAGGTCGACCTGCGACGGCGCGCCGCTTTGGTACATGTAAATGACGCGTTTGGCTTTGGGTGCAAAATGTGGCACGTCCGGCAGTCCGGACATGAGGTCAGGCAAGGCCGGTTTGGCGAAGAGGTCTTCGTTGAGCAGTGAAGCGAGCGCGGCGGTGCCGATGCCGGTGGCGGAGCGGTTGAAGAAATGGCGGCGGGTTACATTCATGGTTAGTTTTTCGTAATCGTTTCGCTCAAATTCATCATCGCCCGTGCCACGGTGGTCCATACGGCGTGTTCAGTAGTGGGTAGTGTTTCGGGCGTTTTAGATTCGCCGATAGATAGGAGGGCTTCGGCGGCTTTGGGGTCTTTCTTGTAAAAGGCCAAGCGCTCAGCGTAGAGGCGTTGCAGTATGGCTTGCTCGCGGTCGCTGGGCGTGCGGGCGGTGATGATGCGGAAGCCGTGGGCGATGCGGGCTTTGGGGTCTTTGGCGGCGGCCATCATTTTGGCGGCGAGATGGCGGGCGGCTTCGATGAATTGCGGATCGTGCAACAGCACAAAGGCTTGCAGCGGAGTGTTGGTTCGGCTGCGGCGTACGAGGCAAAATTCGCGTTCGGGCGCGTCGAACGTGGCCATGGAGGGCGGGGGCACAGTGCGTTTCCAGTAGGTGTAAAGACTTCGACGAAAGAGCGCCTCGCCTTTGCCGTGCGGGTACGGGCGGGAAAGGCCCGGCCGATTGTTGAGCTCCAGCCACAGGCCCTTCGGGTGATAAGGGAAAACGCTGGGGCCACCGATTTTATGGAGCAGCAACCCGCTAACAGCGAGGGCATTATCGCGGATCACCTCGGCATCGAGCCGATGGCGTGGGCCGCGCGCGAGCAGGCGATTGTCGGGGTCGCGCGTGAGCAGTGAGGCTGAGGCGCGCGAGTCCTGCCGATACGTGGCGCTGGTGACGATGAGTTTAATCAGCTCTTTTTGATCCCAACCGTTTTTTACAAATTGAACCGCTAACCAGTTGAGCAAATCCGGGTGGCTCGGCCAATCGCCTTGGGTGCCAAATTCCTCAGTGCTTTTTACAAGGCCTTCGCCAAAGAAGCGTTGCCAATCCCGATTCACTGCCACGCGCGCGGTGAGTGGATGCTGCCCGCTCACGAGCCAACGCGCGAGGCCGAGGCGGTTGCGGGGAGCATTCTTCGCCATTAAGCCCAGCGCGGCAGGTGTCGCAGCGGAAACTTCTTCGCGACGTTGATCGTATTCGCCTCGCTCGAGTATGTAGGTTTTGCGCGGTGCGGCCATGTCCTGCATCACCATTGTGCTGGAGCCCTGGGATTTCTGGGCGTTAATTTTTGCGTGAAGGGATTGGATTTGTTGGTGTAAAAGTTTTGCAGTCTTGGGTGCTGATTCGGTTGTCAAAAATTGAGAGCGCAAACGTTGTTGTTGTTGTGGAGTGCGTTTATCAACCGGCATGGATGCGAGTTGAGCAATGCTTTCACCGGTGGTGAGTTGGGGGCTTGATTCTGATGAGAGTGCTAAACGAAAACGTCCAATGCCGTGAATTGTGTTAGGGAATTTAAAGTGGAATTTTAAGACGATGTCGGTGCCGTCCTTGAATCCGAAGGGCTTGTCGGCCACGAACATTGCAACGCGATTTTCTTTTTTGCTCGGGCCATCGACCGCCCAACCAGTGCTGAGTTTATTGTCAATAGCAGCGGTGATGTTGTAATTGTTTTGAGAATAATCCGCGGTTGCGCGCGTGAATCGGATGCGTTCGGGTTTGCCACCTTTGGCGGTCGGCACTATTTCCACCTCAAATTCGCTCAACACAAAATTGGAATTAAACGCGCGGCCAGCACCTCCAAAGGGCAGTGAAGGGTGAGTCAGGCATTCTAATCGAATGGCGGTGGTTTGAGTTTGTTTAGTTTGCAGGGTGATTTGGTAAATTTCATTTACCGGTGAATTGCCGCCAACCAATGTTGATCCATCAGGCAGAAGATTAAATGTGGTGCCTTTGCCTCCGGTTGTTTGGCTTGGTTTGTGGGTGACCCACATTGGCGTGGGGAGTTTGTCGGAAAATGATTTTTCCCAGCGCAATTGAGCAGGGGCAATGGTCTTTTCAAGGTTTGCCTGTTTTTGCTCCGCGGCGGTCAGCTCTTCGGTGAATTCTGCAAGGCTGGCGGGAGGTACTTTTACGTTGGGTGTGAAACCGCGCATGCCGCGTTCGGGCACTTGATTAAAAAAAGCGGTGAATTGATAAAACTCTTTTTGCGAAACCGGGTCGAATTTATGATCGTGGCAGCGGGCACAGAGGAAGCTCATGCCAAGCCACACTTGGGCGGAAGTGGTCACACGGTCGATGACGTACTCGGTGCGGTATTCCTCGTCGATAATGCCGCCCTCAATGGTGATGGGGTGGTTACGATTGAAGCCGGTGGCGACGCGTTGTTGCAGCGTGGCGTTGGGGAGCAGATCGCCGGCCAATTGTTCGATGGTGAATTGGTCGAAGGGGAGGTTGCGGTTGTAGGCGTTGATAACCCAATCACGCCACGGCCACATGTCGCGGTGAGTGTCGTACTGATAGCCGTTGGTATCGGCGTAACGTGCCGCATCAAGCCAATAGCGTGCCATATGTTCGCCGTAGCGGGGTGATGCGAGCAATCGATCGACGACTTTCTCGAATGCCTTGGGTGATTTGTTTGCGAGAAAGGTATCGAGTTCCGCAAGGGTTGGCGGTAGTCCGGTGAGGTCAAACGAAACACGCCGGAGCAGCGTGGTCTTGTCCGCCTCGAGTGAGGGTTTCAGCCCTTCGGCTTCCAAGTTAGCGAGGATGAAATGGTCGATGCCATTGCGCGGCCAAGTTTTCAATTTAACTTTTGGAAACGGTGCGGCCGTGGGCGGGATGAATGCCCAATGGCCTTCGTATTTGCCGCCTTCTTTGACCCATTGTTTGAGTAGCTCGATTTGCTTGGGCGTAAGATGGCGATGCGAATCGGCAGGCGGCATTTTTTCATCTGCGTCATCGGTGGTGATACGGTAGATGAGTTCGCTCTCGGCGAGCTCACCCGGCACGATGGCGCGTGCGCCGCCTTTGAGTTCCGCTCGAGAATCCGCCTCGCGATCCAGCCGAAGTTTGGCCTTGCGTGCCGCGCTATCTGGCCCGTGGCATTGGTAGCAGTTATTGGAAAGAATGGGTCGAATGTCGCGATTGAATGAAATTGGCGCGGCGGTGATCGTGGCGGCTACAACGGTCAAGGCGATGAGAATGACGGGCGTTAAACGCATTGGCGAAAGAGTAGTTTTTTTGGGAGATTTTTCAAGTAAACGCGCTATCTTTACATTTGGCCGGTTG
>JAPKEI010000260.1 GCA_028872685.1 Verrucomicrobiota bacterium
GGGTTTACAAGGCCAGCAGCATCAAGGTGGCTGAAGCCGCCAAGGTGATCGAAAATACCCAGCGGGACCTCAACATCGCCCTGATGAACGAGTTGGCCATCATCTTCGATCTCGTGGGTATTGACAGTCTGGAAGTGCTCAAGGCCGCCGGCACCAAATGGAACTTTTTGCCCTTCCGTCCTGGACTGGTGGGTGGCCACTGCATCGGCGTGGACCCGTATTACCTGAGCCACAAGGCCGAGATTCTGGGCTACCACCCGCAAGTCATTCTGGCCGGACGCCGTATCAACAATGGCATGGCCGCCTACGTAGCGCAGCAAACTATCAAGCAAATGATTGGTAATGGCACCAACATCAAGGGTGCCAAAGTCATCGTGCTGGGCCTTACCTTTAAAGAAAACTGCTCGGACCTGCGCAACAGCAAGGTGGCCGACGTGGTGAAGGAGTTGCAGGATTTTGGCTGTGAAGTGCACGTGCACGACCCCCAGGCCGAGCCCGAGCAGGCGCTGCACGAATACGGCATCACGCTCAGCGAGTGGGGCCAGTTGCCTCAGAATGCCGACGCCATCGTCGCCGCAGTCTCGCATGCTGAATACACCACCCAGCCCGTCACCAATCTGCTGGCCCTGTTGAAGCCCGGCAGCGTGTTCATCGACATCAAATCCGCCTATTCTCCCGAAGCCATTACAGCCGCAGGTGCATGCCTGTGGCGCCTGTGAGTTTGCCTATGTCAGCCTATAACCAACTTAAAGACCGCCTGGCCACCGAGTCCTATACCTGGCTCATCACTGGCGTGGCCGGCTTCATCGGTTGCAATCTGCTAGAAGCCTTGCTCAAACTCAACCAAAGAATCGTCGGTCTAGATAACTTCGCCACCGGCCACCAGCACAACCTGGACGAAGTGCAATCACTGGTCACACCAGAACAATGGGCTAACTTCAACTTCATCCAAGGCGACATCCGCAACCTGGAAGATTGCCGAAAAGCGATACATTTCACTCCCTCTCCCCTCGCGGGAGAGGGAGCTCAGTCCTCAGTCCTCAGTCCTCAGTCCTCAGTCGACTTCGTCCTTCACCAAGCCGCCTTAGGCTCCGTGCCGCGCTCAATTGAAGACCCCATCAACACCAACGAAACCAACATCTCTGGCTTCCTGCACATGCTGGTCGCTGCGCGAGATGCCAAAGTAAAACGCTTCGTCTACGCCGCATCCAGCTCCACCTATGGCGACCACCCTGACCTTCCCAAGGTGGAAGACAAGATCGGCAAGCCGCTATCCCCCTACGCCGTCACAAAACTGGTGAATGAACTCTATACCGACGTCTTCGCTCGCACTTATGGCTACAAGACCATCGGCCTGCGCTATTTCAACATCTTCGGCAAACGTCAGGACACCGAAGGTGCCTATGCCGCCGTGATCCCCAAGTGGATCTCCTCGCTTATTAAAAACGAACCGGTTTATATTAATGGCGATGGCGAAACAAGCCGCGACTTCTGCTATATCGAGAACGTCGTACAAATCAATCTGCTTGCCGCCACCACAGATAATTCCGAGGCAGTGAATCAAGTCTATAACGTTGCCGTCGGCGATCAAACCACGCTCAATCAGCTCTATGAAGCTTTGCGGGTGAATTTAGCCGAACTATACCCTCATCTTGTTGAAGCTAAGCCAATCTATCGTGATTTTCGCGGAGGCGATGTGCGTCATTCTCTGGCCGATATATCAAAATCGAAGAGCCTGTTGGGGTATGCGCCGCAATACCGGATAGGGGAAGGCTTGAAAGAGGCGATGACTTGGTATGTGGAAAACAACTAACTATCAGTAAACTTTAGGAGATTCAAAATATGAAAGCAGTCATACTGGCAGGGGGCTTGGGCACAAGGATCAGCGAGGAAACCTCATCCCGCCCGAAACCCATGATCGAGATCGGTGGCAGGCCGATACTTTGGCACATCATGAAGACCTATTCGGCTCATGGTATCAATGAATTCGTGTTGTGTTGCGGTTACAAAGGCTATGTCATCAAAGAATACTTCGCTAATTATTTTCTGCACATGTCAGATGTAACATTCGATATGCCGCATAACAAAATGGAAGTGCATCAGCGAAACGCAGAGCCATGGCGGGTGACGTTGGTGGATACCGGTGATAACACCATGACGGGCGGGCGTCTAAAACGCGTTTTCGACTATGTAAAGGATGAAAAGGAATTTTGTTTTACCTACGGCGATGGGGTCTCGGATGTTGATGTGGGCGCGCTAATCGCATTTCACAGGCAGCATGGCAAACTTGCAACGGTCACGGCGGTTCAGCCCCCGGGTCGTTTTGGTGTGCTTGATATGCATGGCAATGCCGTGCATAGCTTTGTCGAAAAGCCGAAAGGTGATGGCGGGTGGATTAACGGCGGCTATTTTGTCCTGTCACCAAGCTGTATTGACTTGGTGGAGGATGACAGTATTTCGTGGGAAAATCAGCCGCTGAGCGATTTGGCAGCGAGGGGTGAACTGATGGCATATGAGCATAACGGTTTTTTTCAACCGATGGATACGCTGCGCGACAAGAATCAGTTGGAAGGGCTCTGGCTGGGTGGCAAGGCGCCCTGGAAGGTATGGAAGTGAATCCGGATTTTTGGCAGGGGAAGCGTGTTTTTTTGACCGGGCATACCGGCTTCAAGGGCGGATGGTTGTCGCTGTGGCTGCAAGCCATGGGGGCCGAGGTGCACGGCTATGCGCTTAGCCCGCCAACCCAGACTAATCTGTTTGCCGTAGCAGAGGTGGAACTGGGTATGGCGAGCAGCGTCATTGCCGATATTCGTGAGGCGAATAAACTCAAACGAGCTATGCAAGCAGCCAAGCCGGAGATTATATTTCATCTCGCGGCGCAGCCGCTTGTGCGTTACTCCTATCTACAACCTGCAGAAACTTATGAAGTCAATGTGATGGGCACGGTGCACCTGCTCGATTCGGTGCGTAAGACACCTGGCGTCAGAGCAGTAGTGAATGTCACCACCGATAAATGTTATCAAAACCGGGAATGGGTGTGGGGTTATCGCGAAAATGAGGCGATGGGCGGATCTGACCCTTATTCGAGCAGCAAGGGATGTGCCGAGTTAGTGACATCGGCTTATCGGCAGTCGTTCCTTGCTGCCTCAGAGATTGCGCTCGCTAGCGCCAGAGCCGGAAATGTGATTGGCGGAGGAGACTGGGCAACTGAGCGCCTGATTCCGGATTTTTTGCGTGCATTGGATGCTGGCGCAACCTTGAAAATTCGTTCGCCCCAGTCTACGCGTCCGTGGCAGCATGTGCTGGAACCGTTGTCAGGTTATTTGACGCTTGCCGAACGACTTTATACCGAAGGCATGTCGTTCGCAGAAGGCTGGAACTTTGGGCCGACGGATGAGGATGCACGTCCGGTCAGGTGGATAGTCGAGCGTATGGCTGAAATGCGTGAGGACGTAAGCTGGGAATGCGACGAAACACCTCAGCCGCATGAGGCTAATTATCTCAAGTTGGATAGCAGCAAGGCGCATTTGCGATTGGGATGGCAGCCGCGCTGGAGATTGCAAACGGCCTTGCAAAAAACGCTGACGTGGCACGAAGCCTGGCGAACAAAGCAGGATATGCGCTCTGTCAGCCTGGCGCAGATGACCGAGTATCAAATTACAGGTCGCGCGGGTGACCATGTTGCGCTTTAATTTTGTTCAGACATCCCTGGCCGGATTGGTGTTGGTGCAGCGCAAGGCAATTGAGGACGATCGCGGGTTTTTATCACGCTTCTATTGTGCAGATGAATTTCGCAGCGCAGGACTTGATAAACCAATTGCCCAAATTAACCACACACTGACGCGTAAAAAGGGCGCCGTTCGCGGCTTGCATTTTCAAAATCCACCGCATGCAGAAACAAAACTGGTGAGCTGCTTGAAAGGCGAAATATGGGATGTTGCGATTGATTTGCGGCGCGAATCGCCAACCTTTTTAAAGTGGCATGCTGAAATTCTGTCGGCGAAAAACCGTAAAAGTTTGCTCATTCCAGAAGGATATGCGCATGGATTTCAGGCGCTGA
>JAPKEI010000261.1 GCA_028872685.1 Verrucomicrobiota bacterium
TGGCGAAGATTTTCAGCCAGGTTTTTCTCGGCACGCGGCTCGAGTGCGCGCGCTGCCACAATCATCCCAACGAGAAATGGACGCTCACCGATTTCCATGCGTTCTCGGCATTCTTCGGGAAAATCGGGCGCAAGGGATCGGGTGTTTCACCGCCGATTTCGGGGGGCACGGAATGGTTTTTTTCCGGTGGCAGCGGTAGCGTGAAACACCCCGTTACCGACGAGACCCTTGCCCCCAAGCCGCCCGGCGCGCCCGCGCCCAAGCTCGACGCCAAGGCCGACCCGCGCGGGGTGCTGGTGGACTGGATGACTGCGCCGGACAATCCATTCTTCGCGCCCGCGATGGTCAACCGCGTATGGGGGAATTTTTTCGGTCGCGGACTCGTGGAGCCGGTGGACGACCTGCGCACCTCCAACCCGCCTGTCAATGCCGCGTTGCTGGATGCGCTCGGGAAACATTTTGTTGAAATCAAATACGACCAAAAGGCGCTTATTCGTACCGTGATGCAAAGCCGCCTGTACCAACTCAGCCACACACCGAATGAAACCAACACCGCCGACACGCGCAACTTTTCCCGGATGTATTTGCGCCGCCTGCGCGCGGAGGTTCTCATGGATGCCATCGGTGACGTGACAGGCGTGCCGTCAAGTTTTTCCGCCACGTGGCCCGGTGCGCGCGCGGTGGAGACGTGGAATTTCAAAATCAGCAGTGAATTCCTCGACGCCTTCGGCCGACCCAACTCCAGCAGCGACCCCCCCTGCGAACGCAACACATCCGGCACCATCGTCCAGGCGCTGCACCTGATGCACGGCGACGGGTTGCAGAAAAAAATAACCCACGGGAAAGGCCGCGCGCGCCGCCTAGCCGACAGTAAAATGACCGTGGCCGAAATCGCCGATGAAGTTTACCTTGCCACCCTTAGTCGCCGCCCCACTCAAGCCGAACGCACCGAAGTTGAAAAATTCTTCGAAACCATCAAAGACAACAAAGATGCCCGCCGCACCGCCACCGAAGATTTTATCTGGGCGATCATCAACTCGGCAGAGTTCATTTTCAACCATTAACAATTTTTGATTTATGATAGTCGGCCGTGATGAATTCGTGTTACTTTTAATCCGTCGAAATGGCCGGCCTTGAAAGGGGTGATATTTTTTTGATGAACCGGACAAAATATAATTGCGCAGGCATGGGCCGGCGAGACTTTCTACAGGTGGGCTTGGGCGGTATGCTGGGCATGGGGCTGACGGATTTGTTGCGCGCGCGGGAGGCGCAGGCGGGGAAGAAAATTAACTGTATTCTTGTTTGGTTGGATGGGGGGCCGTCGCATTATGAAACTTTTGATCCAAAGCCGGATGCACCGAAGGAGATTCGCGGCGAATTTGGGACAATGAAGACGAGCGTGCCGGGGGTGGGTTTTTGCGACAAGGTGCCGCACTTGGCGAAGGTGGCGGACAAAGTGACGGTCGTACGATCGATCTGGCACAAGGATCCCAATCACGGCGGCGGCAATCATTACATGATGACCGGCCGGCCGACGCCGGTGCCGGTGAACTGCGGGGCCTTTGTGACCTTCCATCCGTCGTTCGGGTCGATGACCAGTTACTCGCGCGGCGTGATCGATGGCTTACCGCCGTACATGTCGATGGACCGAATGACGCGCTCGGGCGGACCGAATTTTCTCGGCGCAGAGCACGCGCCTTTTGTCATCTCGGGCGATCCCAGCAATAAAAGTTTTAAGGTGCGCGATGTGGTTTTGCCGCAGGGCATCAGCGAGGGCCGCGCGGAAAATCGCCGGCGGCTGCGACGCGATTTGGATAATCTGCTGCGCATCACTGACAAAGTGGCAAAGGATCCGGCGGTGAGCTTCGACCGCTTTAACGCGCAGGGCATCGACCTCGTCACCTCTACTGCCGCTCAAAAGGCGTTCGACATTTCGCAGGAGAGCGACAAGGTGCGCGACCGTTACGGCCGCAATTCGCTGGGCCAGCGCATGCTGTTGGCGCGGCGGTTGACGGAGGTGGGCGTGTCGTTCGTCACGGTTTATTATGGCGGCTGGGATCATCACACGAATATTTTCAAGACACTCAACGGCGAATTTATGACCCGCTGGGATCAAGGCCTTGCGGCGCTCATTGCTGACCTCGACGAGCGCGGACAGCTGGACGACACAATGGTCGTTTGCCTTGGTGAATTTGGCCGCACGCCCAAGGTTAATAAGCGCGGCGGGCGCGATCACTGGCCCGGCGCGATGAGTGTGCTGTTGGCCGGGGCGGGGATTCCGCGTGGGCAAATCGTCGGCGCCACCGATGCGAAGGGCTACTATGCCGCTGAAAATGTTTACACGCCGGAAGACTTTGCCGCGTCGCTTTACCACAAGCTGGGGATCGATCCGCATCAGGTGCTGCACACTGCCACCGGTCGGCCGGTGCAGTTGGTGGACGGCGGTTCGCGCATCAAGGAACTCTTCGCGTGATGATCCGCGTGGCCTTCGCGGCAATCCTATTTTCACTCACGGCAGCCGCTGCGCCGCCGCAGGTGGATTGGATTTTTCCCATCGGGGCCCAGCGCGGCAGCGAGGCGCTCGCGCAAATCGGCGGCAAGTTTCAATGGCCCTTAAAAACCTGGGCGGACGATCCCGGAATTGCGATCACAGCTGATGCAAAAAAAGGCTTCTTCAAAATCACCGTTGCGAAAGGTGTTACGCCCGGTCCTCACCTCGTGCGTTTTTATGACGGCAACGGCACAGCGCCGCCGCGCGTTTTTTTTGTGAGCAAAGCGCCCGATGTTCCGGAGAAAGAGCCGAACAACGAAATGCTCTTACCGCAGTCGGTGGACGTGCTGCCCGCTGTCGTCCACGGCAAACTGCAAAGCGGCGGCGATGTGGATAGCTACCGCGTCAAACTCAAGGCCGGCCAATTTTTCATCGCGCAGCTCGACGCGTACACCGCCGGTGTTTCGATGGATGCGCTGATGCTGTTGCGCGATCACCGCGGCGTGAAGTTAGCCTTTAATCACGACGCCCACTCACTCGACCCGCGTCTCGTGTGGCAATGCGATCGCGATGGCGAATATGTTTTGCAGGTCGCCGCGTTTAAATTTCCCGCCAACAGCACCTCGAGCTTCAGCGGCGGAGCAAATTATGTTTACCGCATCACCCTCACCAACGGCCCGTGGATCCGCCACGCCTGGCCGCACGGCGCGGCGGCGGACACGAAAGGTAGCGTTGGATTGATTGGCTGGAACTTAAAAAATACCTCCGCCGCCACGCCCGAAAATTCCAGCTGCGAAACCGTTGTAGCGGTAGATGCCGCAAATGGTCCGCTGCGATTGCCGGTGACGCCGTGGCCGCAGTTGGCCGAGCGCGAGCCCAATGACACCAACGCTACCGCGCAATTATTCGCCGCACCCGCGACGATTTCCGGCCGCATCGACAAGCCCGGCGACATCGATCGATTTGCCTTCACCGCCAAGAAAGACGTGCGCTATCGGCTGGACATCGATTCGTTTACGCTTGGCTTCCTGCTGGACGCGCGGTTGTCGGTCGAGAATTCCGCCGGCAAAGAACTCACGAACAACGATGACGCCAACAAAAACCGCGACCCGCTGCTCAACTGGACCGCTCCCGTTGCTGGCCGTTTCTGCGTGGTCGTTCGCAGTCTGTTGAACAAAGGTGGCGGCGAATATTTTTACACGCTGAAAATTCACCAGCCCGAACCAAGCTTCAGCGCCACCGTCGCCGCGCCGCAATTCGCCATAAATGCCGGTGTCACCAACGAAGTGAAAGTGACCGTCAATTATCTCGACGGCTACAAAGGTAAACTCACCGTCGCTGCTAAAGGTTTACCAAAAGGCGTGAACGCCGCGCCGGTTGTCATGGAGAAGAAGGGCATCGCCAGCCTCAAGCTCATCGCCGCCAAAGACGCGTTGCCTCACAATGCCCCGCTGACCATCAGCATCACGCCCGAAGATGAACCCGCCACGCCCGCCACAGCCGCCACAGCCGCCCTCACCAGTGCCAGCGTTAATAACGGCGTTCCGCAAGGCTTCCC
>JAPKEI010000262.1 GCA_028872685.1 Verrucomicrobiota bacterium
TTTTCAGTTACCCTTGACGGAGAAAAATTTCCATGAATTGAACGCTAATGACTTCGAATTGATCCGAAAGGCAGGCGTCACGATCGAACACAAAAACGATCTGTTCACCATCACATTTGGCAAAGTAGAAGCATCGAGGACTTCTATATCCGTCAATCTGCCAGGCAAGGCCTTCCAGCCCAATGCTACTGAGGCCGTCTCCAATCGATATGGACTCACGAAAGGTTTTGATGCCGCCCGAACACGCGCGAAGTTTTTCAAAGATTGCGACATACGCTATCTTAAAAAATAGTACTGGCAAAAATTCATTCTGTGAATAATGCGCCCTTGTTTGCGCACTCGTGGCGTTTAGACTGCGTTGAAGGAGGTTGGAATGCAGACACCGTCGTTTTTTTCACGGGCCACCGGTACGCTGGTGAACCCTTTATCAAAAGCAGTTGATTCCGTGCGCGAAGTCATCGCGCATCACGCGGGTGATCCGGATGAAAAATTGTTGCTGCAAAATATGCTGCAGCTTTTTGTCATCGTGCTGCGCGCCGATGGCGATGTATCCGCCACCGAGCAGCAAGCCGTGGCCACGCTGGTACGCGATGTGTACGGCGAAACCGCCGCCTCGCAATTGCAGCAAATGCTCGCCGAGGACAAAGCTCCCGACCTCGCCGAAGTATGCGCCGGATTGGCGTCACTCACCGCCGAGGAAAAGGAAATTCTCCTGCGCGCCCTTTTCACCGCCGCCTTTGCCGATAACCAATACGCCAAGGCCGAGGAGGATTGTATGCACCGCATCGCGCGCGAGCTGGGCATTCCTGAGGAAGCCTTTCAACGCGAGGAAACCGCTGCTCTCGAGCAGCACAATCGCCGAATGAAGCTCGTGCGCAGCAGCACCGGGCTCATTGCCTCGGTGGTGGTCATCGGCATTTTTATTCTCACTGCCACTTTTCTAAAAGCTGTGCTCTTTGGTCTCATTCTTGCCTATTTTTTCCTGCCGCTGCAGCAGCGTTACACGAGCAGTTTTTTGAATAATGGGATCCTTGCTAAACTATTTAGACTGGCGAAGTTTTTATTGGTGAAACCCTTCGCATGGATAATGGGTGCGGTGAACGGAATCTTCCGCAAATCCAAAAAAGTCGAACCCAAACCCGAATCGGAAGACGAGCGGGCGCAGTCCGCCATCAGTCGCGCGTGCAACGCTACGGTACTCACCGTGGTGCTCGTGCTTTTGCTCATTGTGGGTGGGCTGGTGTTGGTGACGATCAGTGTTAAGCCCAAGGAAATTGATGCCGACAAAGCCCGCACTCAACTTGCGGGACTCGTCGGCAAAGCCACCGGCGCGCCGCTCATCGGCGATGCCGCCAAGGAACTCAAAACCACGCTCGATGACCCCAAGGCATTTGAAAAACTAAAGGAGAAATTTATGAGCGGCTCCGGCGAGGAAGCCGGAGAAAAAAAATCCGTGATGAGCAGCACTGGTAAAGTCTTGGCCTCTGCGGCATCCATCCTCGGAACGGTTGGCACTTTTTTCCTGAACACATTGCTGGCGATTTTCTTCTTCTCATTTTTCCTCGGTAAAATGGCCGCCTATCATCGCCGCCACAGCGGCGACAGCGCCGACACCAAGGAAGGAGATTATCTTGTGCAAAGCCTCTTCGAAACCTCGTGGCTGCCCACCACCAGCGAGGAAACCCTCCGTAGCGCAGCCGAAGTCATCAACGAAGTTTTCTTCAAACTCAAAACCTGGGTGCGCGGTTACCTGTGGATTATCATTATCGAAACCGCCATTTATATCACTGTGTTCCTATTGCTCGGCGTGCCTTATGCAGTGCCGCTGGGGATGGTGGCCGGCCTCACCGTGCTGCTGCCCTTCCTTGGGCCACTCGTCAGCGTGGTGCTCACCATCGGCGTCTGCGTCGTCACCGGCCATGCAGACCTCACCCTGCTCGGGCTCGTCGGTGCCACGTATGTGACAATGAATATGATCGTCGAACAACTTTTCCTTTACCCCGCTTTCGTTGGCGAAGCGCTGGGCCTGAATATTTTGGAAACGTTGATTGTAGTTTTACTTGGCGGCCTCTTCGCCGGCCTCGCCGGAATGATCTTCGCCGTCCCCGTGGCCAGCGTTTTGAAATTCCTAATCCCGCGCCTCTACCAAAGTTTTTTCCAGTCCGACGAACTGGAATTGCCGGGGCGTGGAGAGGGGGTAGTGAGTAGTTCGTAGGCTGGTTTCCACTACTCACTAATTTTATAAATCTTCGTGTTGCTTCTTAAATAGATCGCGCCGCCGCCAACAGCGGGGCTGCCGAGGATGGTGTCATCGAGATTCAACGTGCCGGTGATTTCGCCTTCTTTCCCGCGGGTGTCCACCACCTGAAGCAATCCTGCTTCGTTGACGCAATAAAGATGCGTGGCGGTGGCCACGGGGGTAGCGCTGAACGGGCCTTTGAGGCGGGTTTGCCAACTGCGTTCGCCGGTTTGGAGATTGCCGGCGGTGAGCACACCGGCGCCGTTAATGGTAAAGACTTTCTTGCCAAGCACCACGGGGCTAGCCGTGCCAGGGGAGAGGCGGGGGCTTTGCCAGAGTTCCTTGGGCGTGTTCTCGGCGTCAGCCGGGTTGAGCTCCAGCGCAGTGATGCCGCGGGAAGGCACATAAAGCACGCCGCCGCGGAGAGTGCTGGAGGGGATGGTGGATGCGCCGCCGTCGTAGCTCCACGCCTTAGTGCCATCGGCGGCGCGGATGGCGTCGATGCCGTTTTTGGATTGCAACGCGATGAGGGTGTTGGTGAGGCGCACGGGCGATGTCCAGTTGGCGGCTTTGGGGCGATTGAGTTTCCAAAGGTTAACGCCGGTGCGTTTGTTGAGGGCGAGCGTGTACGATTCGCTATCGTTTTCCACTTGCACGATGATCGCGCTGCCGATGAGCAACGGCGAGCTGCTCATTCCGAGGCTGTTGCTGACGTTGGCGTAATCGGCGGTCAATCCCCGCAGCCATTGGAGATTGCCATCGAGGTCGAGGCAAATGACGTCGTTGGAGGAAAACGCGGCGAAGATATTTTTTCCGTCACTGCACGGGGTGGGCGCGGCCACACTGGTTTTGCCGTGGCACATCGTGCGGCCGGTGGCCCAGAATTGCCGATGCCAAATGAGGCTGCCGTCCTTGGAGTTCAGCGCGAGAATGTGTAGCCGATTTTGCGTGATGCCACTGCTGCAGGTGACGATGATTTTTTCGCCCAACACTAACGCTCCGGACAGTCCACGTCCGGGGAGGGTGATGGTCCACTTGAGATCTTTTTCATTTAACGTGACCGGCAAATTTCTGTCCGAGGTGACGCCATTGCCTTGAGGGCCTCGGAACTGTCTCCAATCCGCGGCGGTGGCATGAAGGGCAAAGGCGAGCGTGAGTGCGATCCAATATTTCATAAAATTATTTGCGGGGTTTGCGTGTGGGGGCGGCGGGTTGATTATTGTCGGTGCCGGTTTCGGGCGTGGGCGGGCGATCGGCAGCAAGCACCGCCGTGCCGGTGGCATCGCATACGCGAAGTTGGAACTGCCATTCCTTGGTCCAATCCTGTTGCTGCTCGTTTTGGCAGAGCTTGATGAGCAGCGTATTGCGGCCCTTGGCGAGGTTGATCTTTAGCTTGTATTGATCGATGCGTATGCCGCGGTGATATTCGTCGCGGCCAAAAATCAGTTTACCGTTATGCCAAATTTTCCACGCGTTTTTGCAGCCGAGCCGCAACTCCACCGCGCGTGCGACGGCGGCGTTATACTCGGTGTAGGCGTAGGCGGTCACTTCCTTTAACCCGTCACCCGGGCCAGGGTAGGCTTTGTTGATGTCTACCATTCCGTATTCATTTGCGGTGACGAACTGGCTCCATTTCACTTTGTCGGCTTTGCCATCATAGATGGCGGCTCGGTCGATTTTGTTTTCGGGGGGGAAAATTTTTGCAAAGCCTGATCGATCCGTGTTGTCGAATGGTCCGATGACGATCCAGTGCATGAGAAAACCGAAATGGCGCGAGAGATCAACTTTCTGCCCGAGCGCGCGTAGGGC
>JAPKEI010000263.1 GCA_028872685.1 Verrucomicrobiota bacterium
GGTAGTGGCTGTATTCAAAGCCGTCGAAGATGGGGTATCTCAGTTTGGCCACCCCAAACTTAGGGCGGAAGGCAATACGAAAGCTCTTCTTTCGAAAGTTCGTATAGCGCCCGCCGTAGTTGCTTAGTCCTCCGTTTTCTTGGAAACCAGGGGTCCCGTCGGGGAAGATCATCTCGATCGAGGTCTGGTATTCCTCTCTGATGTTACTCCCTCCCTCGTTCAAGAATGCGGCGTTAGGGGTGACCAACGAGATAGTTGGCACCGCTTTTAACGAATCGACCATCTGCGGGCTGTAGACTCTCGATCGGGTGATGGTGGTGCGCATTTTCGGCTGGGTCATTACGTCCGCTGGGAACAGGTAGGTGTGGGTGTCAATGTTGGTTGGCTTGAATCCCGGCCGGTAAGCCATGGCGCGGACGATGGTTGTGCTATTAATCTTAATAGGGCCGGAGTGAATTTTCCCTCGGGTCCTGCTGGGCGCTGTGCCGTCCAAGGTATATCGGATCTCGGCATCCGCGGTGTCCGTGATGATCTTCATATCAAAAGGGATCTTGAAAAAACCGCGATCGACGCTGAATTTTGTGTCACTGACAAAGCCGTCGAAGGTGTCGCCGTTGAAAGTCCCCGGCGAGGGGGTTCCTAAATAACCAGGACCTCCGATTGTAGGGTCGGTGATTCGAACCGCATGCAATTCTGGGGAAATGAGCATGTCCGAACTCGTCATGCTGGTGTTCAAGCCTTGGACCGCCAGAACATTGGCACCGGTGTCTAACAGATGAGCGTGTGCGCTGATGTTAAAGGCTTTGAAAGTGGTGGCATCACCATCGGCATGGCTGCCGGTGGCTTTGGAGTTCCAGGTTGTCGATGCCGGGGAGTTTGAAAAGGCCACACGAACGCCATTGAGGAAAGCGGCAAAGCCGTCGTCATATTTCATCTTCAAAGTGAGCTTCGAGATCGCAAAGGCGTCGGCCACATCGAAAAGGACACGGAGGTAAAGGCTTGTGTTAACGTTGTTCAGTCTGTTGCCGAGGTTGCCGCCCGCGCCGAACTCCAGGATGTATGTGCTGTTTTCGTCATAGCCGACGCCGGTTGCAACTTTCCCCCAAGCTGCATCATCAAACCCGATCCTGGTCCAAGTTTTGCCGAGAGATCCGTCCGCCGGTACAAGCGCATTTGCGGCGCTTCCACTTGGGATAAGGACTGTCGCCTTCGTATTGCCTGTTTGCATGAGGCCATAGGAAATGCCCTCAAACTGGGCTGGCAACGGGCTTGTGGCAGACCCGAACTCGGCGATGACAGTGGCGCCGTCGGGGTCAACGAGCGCGAGATAGTCACCGGCCTTGGCGATATTGAAATTTGTATGCAACTCAGAACCGGCAACGTTGCGGTTTTTACCCGAGGCAAAAATCAGTTGGAACCCTCCTGCGGGGATTTGAACGGCAGGGATTTCCCACTTTGCCATGGCACCTTCCTCGTCGGTAAGGTAATAGCCATTCAGCTCAACGGCTTCAGACCCTGAATTGAAAATTTCAATCCAGTCGGAGGCGTCGCCATCGCTATCAAGATCCGAGCCACCATTATCAGCCATAAATTCCGTGATGTGGAGGGCGCCGTGCGCGGTTGAGAAAGTGCACAGACTCAGGACGAGCAGCGCGCCAGTTCTTGCGATGAAGCTTGCGGTGAGCAATGAGTCCATTTGCGATACCTTGTTATGCTCAACCAACGAATTCCCATAAATGGAATTCCCCAGACTTCGTCGGGAGGATATGGCCCACGAGAATTAGCCGCAATCGGCTTCACAGTAAAGCCCGGGAGCAGGACGGGTTGCCCCTCCGGGGGACTCGCCCGTATATCGGCTTCAGACAGGCAAAGCCCAACCTCGCATTGGAGCATGGATGAGAATCGTACCTCCGGCTCGATCAATGGAGATGGAGTTCAGGGTGACGTCAGCCTGGATTGTTTCATCGCCTGGAACGCCCACATCAATCCTAAGTCGTGAATGATGACTCACAGTTCGAGCGGTTTGGTGGCCAGGGAGGAAAAGATGATCCAAGCCTACACACATGGTTGTGGCCTGAATCCGCAAACAGCCAGCATCGTCCTTGGCAAGCCGTTGGAGGACCTATCAAAGGAAGACCGTAGCTGCCAAGGTAGTAAATTTCGGACTGCTGTACGGCCAGGCAGCAAAGGGGCTGGTGCTGTTTCACCGGATCGAGTTTGCCCAATACTGCGGCCTCAATGAGAGACACATCGGGCTGTGGTCGTGGCGGGACTTCACCGCAGCCTAACAGTGAAAAAATGCACGCCGGACTGGATCAACCGCGAACCAACTCATCTGAGTATTGTCCTGTTTGTTGTTGCTGAACGTCAAAGTGGTCAACCCCTCGATGCCGGCTTTTTCATCGCTGTGATTCAGCTTGATCTTGAGCGAGGGCCGGAAAGTGCTTTGCGAGCCGATTAAGCCCTTCTTGCGGAGGCCCACGGGGGAACGCCAGGCCACCAATTGTCACGCTGGCCTCGAAGTACGTGTAGGGGGAATCTACCTCCTCGATCTGACACTGCGACTGCAGAGCCTCGAAGAAATTGCTCGAATGATGAAAAGATGGTATCAGTAACGTGTTGAGAGGTTGTGAATAAGTCCCAATGGACACTTTTTCTTGAATCAATGTAGTCTTGCTTCCGTTTGGTTAAAGTTGTCAACGTCTGTTGCCCAGTTGGTTGTGATTGGTGAGGTGTCTTTCAACTAAAAATAATTTGTTTATGAAATCTTTAAGCTCTTCAGCCTTATGTTTGTCCTTAGGCTTGTCGCTCTTGCTGAACTGCCTGCCTTTAGGTGCTGTCGCTCAGTCTAGCATTCCGGTTCCCAAGCCAAGCAAGGAAGAAGGGGATACCAAGCCGAATCCCCTGACGGATGAATCTGAAAAGGAGAAGAGAAGCATCCGGTTTCAGTTTGAGGGAGTACCTTATAAGGATGCACTGCAACGCTTTTCACAAATGGCGGAAAAGCCGCTCATCACCACAGAGGCGCCGCTGGAGGGCACGCTGACATTTTTCGACTCAGAACCCTACACCTATGAAGAGGCAATGGATGTCCTCAATGTAATACTGTCGATGAAGGGCGTGGCATTAGTTGAAGCCGGTCGCTATCTCCAATTAACAAAACTGGAGAATATTAGGAAAATGCCACTGAAGGTTGTGCGTGGCACTGATGCCTCCGGCGATTTTCGGCCCGGTCAGATTGTTACCGTCGTTTTGAAGTTAAAACACCTTGATGCCGCCGAGGTCTCGGTTGCCGCGGCTTCATTGTTGTCGAATGCCGGTTCCGTGGCCCCCTTGTCGCGAGGGCAGGGACTGATCATCACCGACCGACTGGAAAGTATTCATCGAATCCAGCAATTACTCGGAGAGATTGACATGGCCTCCGCTGCAGAGCGAGAGATGAAGTCATTCACTCTCAAGCACGCATCGGGTGCAGTTGTTTCTGAGTTGATTAATAAGACTTTTGGCAAGAGTTCAGTTACAAAGCAGATCAAATGGAACGACAAATCAAAAAAGTTCGATACATTCGATCCGGATCCGACTACTTACGTAACTGCAGTTTATGACGATGCTTCGCGCACGATTGTGTTGTTCGGCCCGACGGAACAGGTTTCTTTAGCAGAGTCCTTGATCAGTCAATTCGAAATGGGTGAAGGCAAAGCCGGAGAAGTAAAAATCTTTCACCCTGCCAAGATGACAGCCGAGGAATTGGCCGTCATGATTCGTGAGGGAATCAATGGGGTCGCCCAAACGGGTGAGCCTCTGGAATCGGCAAAACTCAAGGCGCGTATCATTGTTGATTCGAAGTTGAATCGGGTCATTGCTTCTGCGCCGGTGGCGGGTCAGCTTGATATAATAGAGAGCTTTGTTTTGCAGGTGGACGGAACCGGTGCCAAGGGAGGACGACCCAGACCGATCACAACGGTGAACATCACTAGTGTATTTCGCATCAAGTCCCTTGATTTGGCCGCTATCCAACAAGCTGTCTCGAATGCCA
>JAPKEI010000264.1 GCA_028872685.1 Verrucomicrobiota bacterium
GAAACATAGCCGCGCGAGTTTGCGGGGAATTCCGCACTGCCGGCTGCTTTTCCATCCACAAACAAATTCACCGTGCCTTCGGAACGATTCACCGTGCCCACCACGTGATGCCATTCGTTTTCATCAAATTTGCCCGACGAAAACGCCGCCACGAGATTGGTTTTACTGCCGGCCACAAATTGATGGCTCATAGCAAAACGTCGGTCGTGCCCGAAGCTCAACCCCAAATGATAGCCAGGCTTCATAAGGATGGCGTATTGCTGCTCGTTTTTCTTTTTTCCGTCCGGCACGTCGTACGGCATAAAATGTGCGCTTAATGTATAATCCGCGCCCTGAATGGATCCTAGATTTTTGCTGCGATAGTTGAGAATGTCCACGTAGTTGGTGGATGTCAGGTTCAGCCCGCGCTCGCTCAGGCGATCTTCAAACTGCAATTGCCCGCGCATCGTAGCGAGTTGAGGGTTTAGCGTGCTATCGAGGGGCAAATAAACCTGTTGGCCGTTTTCCAATTTTTGGCGCAACTGCGGCAAATCATAAACCGGCGGTGGCTTGAAAAACATCCAGCCGACCAATCCAACAGCCAAGACGCCCACTGCAGAACAGGCGATTTTGAATTTTTCACGATCTACGTCGAAGACCAGTTCTTTGGAGAAACCGGGAGGTTGAAACGCAATCCGAATTGTTTTGAGCGTGGCCGCACCACCTTCGCTAAGAATCCAGCTCTTGATTTCCTCGGCACTGGCCGGGCGGTGCGAGCCCTCTTTGGCAAGACAGGCCAGCACCAGTTGGTCGACATAATCAGGGATATCATTCTCGATGCCGAATTCCGCCAACCGCTCCTTCATGGAAGTGGGCGGGCGATTCATCACCTGTGTATTGACGTTGCCGGTATGAAAAGGCGGCTTGCCCGTCATCAAATCGTAGAGCGTGGCGCCGAGCGCGTAAATATCATCGGAGGCACGCGGCACTTCGCCGTTCATTTGCTGTGGGCTCATGAACAAAATCGTGCCGCTCACCGCGTGTTTCATGGATGAGTAGCTCAAGGAATCAGCCATGGAGGCGGCGATACCAAAATCGCACAACTTCAGTCGGCCACCCTTGTCGATCATCATCTGAGTGGGCTTAAGGTCTCGGTGCGCCGTGTTTTCGTTGTGGGCGGTGGTGAGGGCGTCACAGAGCTGGATGATATAGTGCTTGATATCCTCCCACGCAAATACGCCATTGGGCTGGTCGCGCCGCATGTCGGCCAGTTCCTGTCCCTCCACATATTCCATGGTGAGAAAAGGATCCTCACCGGGCATGTTCACAAAATCGTGAATGCGAATGATATTGGGATGGCTGAGCTTGCGACTCTTCTGCACCTCGCGCTTCATGTCATCAAGTGCGCTTTCATCCACAGCCATTTCCGGCGGGAAGCTCTTTAGGGCGACCTCCTCATTGAGGTCGGTGTCCAAGGCGAGGTACACCACACCCATGCCGCCCCGGCCGAGTTGCTTGACAATTTGATAGCGCCCGCCACCTCTCGTCTCACCGACAACCGAACCCTCCTCCTGAGCGGCTACTTCGGCAGCCTGATTGATGGTAGCAGCGACTTGCGAGAGTTGCGCCCAAGTTTCCATGGGGTCGTGCCACGCCAAATCGGTGGGCAGAAGAGATCCCTCAGCAAGGAGCTGGTTCACCTGCTCAAGCGTGTACGGGCCAAACTCCGTACCGTCACGATTGATGCGAATCTCCATCAGTTGCCGGAGGACTCAGGGGTTTCCGGTGCTGGAGTAGGTGCCGGTGCTGCCTTGGTGGGTAAATCCAACTTCGACCACTGACCGTGCGTGAGTTTGGCCAACTGCGGGACTAATTCCGCCACAAACACCCGTGTCACATTTTTTACCCGAGCGAATGTCAGCTTCGAGGTTTGCCCCATCACATGCCCCTTGAAGAGCACTCCATTGTTTCGCACTTGCACCGTGGCAAGCAGGCCTTTGTCTTCCTTGCTGCCCGCCAGTGACGTGAGCGCGGAGGCCAAACCGGACGGCACATCCTCCCATAATTTCAATTGCTTCCATTTAGCCAACTCCGTGCTGAATCCGGCCGCGAGGAAAAAAATCAGATTCGCTTTGGGCACGCTCATGCTACCGGCATTCTGCCCCAGCAACGCCGCCCAATCGCCGGTGCCGCCCATCATTCCCGCCGGTGCCGCAACATGACGGTTTAGCGCGCTGGAAGCCGCCACATCACTGAAGGAGAATGACAGCACCAAATAGTTGGCCGACTGACAAATCGACGGCACCACATCCAGTTTATTTATCTCGTCGGGAAGTTCCAGTTTATCATACACGCGCAACGGCACAGCCACATTTTTGATTGTCTCCGTACGGGCCGGTTCCTGCAAATCTTTGAGTTGTTCGCCCAATGCTTTTTCCAACGCGCCATCCTTCACGCCAAGCACTAACATGAACGAGGGCTTGCCCAACTCGCTTCGTTCGGCATTGTTCGCGCGAAATTGGGTGCTGTTCACAGAAAGAAACAAACCCACCTCACCCGTCCACGATTGCATCAGCGTGTCCATCGGCAGTTCCTGTTTCAGTGACTGCCACGCATCGGTCAACGGCTTGGACGTGCTCAATTCACTGAACCACCGACTCATTTCAGAAACATTCACCCGGCCATGCACCGCCAGCACCGTGTCCGGCGACATCAGGCGCAAGCCGTTGAGGGCGGTGCCATTATTGTCCAGCACCCGCCACAAACGATTGGTGGAATTGTTGGGATGGTGTGCCATTGCGACGTGACGAAATTGGCCGGCCTTGATGAACATGCTGCTCATGCCAAACGCGTCGATCTCACTCACCCCTCCCTTTTGTAACGCATCCAGACCGAGCGCCACCATCCCCTTGGCTTCCGGCGTTGTGGCGGTGTCTCTGGAAAAATTGTTCATCCAATCGCCCGCCTCGAGAGTGAGCCCACTCACATTACGAGTAAAATGATAGTCACCGCGCAAATCCAACTGCTCGTTCACCTCGTCGATAGGTGCCTTCTGACTGGCTGCGGCTTGGGCTGCATTCTGATATTTTTGGACGTGCGGCGGCACCACTTTAGGGGGCACAACGGCAGCCTTGGCGGGCAAAACAAAAACGCTGCACAAACTGGAAAGATCGCCTTTACCGAAAACAAATTGATACGCCCCCAGTCCGCCCACCGCCAACAGGACTGTGGCCACTACCCACATCCGGCGCCCTCTCCGCGCCGGTGCCGCTTCGCCTCCGGTGAGCAACCCTGGCCCCTCATCCGGAGCTGCTGCCATCGATACCGTGGCCGTGGAGGGCGCCACCTGAGTACCGGGCATCACGAGTCCGTCGATTTGATTGAGCGGCACCCATTCCTCAAAGCCCTCCGTCCAGCCGAGATCCGTTGGCTCAAGCATGCCGCCGGCCAATTGAGCATTCAATTGATCCGCCGTCCAAGGGCCTAACTCTTGACCATCTTTTGAAACTAAAAAAGACACGACTTTTTGACTCTGCCAAATAACACCTATTCAATCCACGCCCTCTGCCCTTACTCAACTTTCATCATCGCCAAAACCACCACCATGCCAATGACGATCAAAAAACTTACAACCGCGAGAATTATACTCACTTTGTCCACCTCACCCCCGCCCGCAGGATTGATTGGAGCGCCAGAGACCATTCCTCCTTGAGGAAACGATTCGGGCGCAGCGATTGGAACAGCTCCGGGCATTTCACCCGCCGGTACAGGCCCAGCTACCGGCGCGGCCGCCACCGTAGCATAAGGATCCGCCACCGAAGGCATCGGAGCCGGAGCACCCGGAACAGGCGCAGGTGCGGGAATGGGTGCTGCCGCAGGCACGGGGGCTGCTGCTGGCATTGGCGCCCCGGGCGCTGGGCCGGCTTGCATCGTTGCGTATGGATCAGCTCCCGGCGCAACGGTGGGCGGAGCCACCACTGGTGCGGGAGCGACTGGTGCGGGAGCGACTGGTGCGGGAGCGACTGGTGCGGGAGCGACTGGTGCGG
>JAPKEI010000265.1 GCA_028872685.1 Verrucomicrobiota bacterium
CGACCTTCAAGGCCCATTGCATTAAATGTCACGGTAAAGGCGGCAAGGTTAAGGGCAAGGTTAACCTGCTGGAGCTGGAATCGGTTGATGATCTTTTGGCCAGGCCGGAGTTACTTGAGACATTGCTCACTGTTCTGGAGGATCGCGAGATGCCGCCCAAGGATGAGGCAATGGTGCCAGAGGCCGAGCGCAAGCACATGATAGTGCGACTTCAGGCGATGCTTCGGCAGGTTCAGAAGACCCGGCCGTTTGTGCCCACGCCGATCCGGCGAATGAACCGCTTTCAGTACAACAATGCTGTAGTAGATTTACTCGAGCTGGATCGTGAGATCTTCCGGCTTAATGAGCGGTTGATGCGGCGCCGGGATGATTACTTTCATCCGCAAACCAAAAAAATGCCGCCACAAGTCCGTATTTCCAGTCGGCCACTCAGTAAGGACATCGATAACCAGCGGCCCGAAGGGTTCAAAGGTGTGGCATCTTTTCCTCAAGACAAACGCGCCGAGCATGGTTTTGATAACCGTGCCGATCACCTGACGCTTTCACCATTACTGATGGAGTCGTTTCTCAAGCTCAGCCAAACCATCGTGGAGAGTCCCGATCTCAATCCCAAGGAGTGCCGCAGTTGGGACTGGCTTTTTGCATCGCCGGGGCAATCGGCCCGCGGCCCGGTCCGGGGCAGATATGAAGTCGAACAGGGTGGGCCGGTAAAAGTAGTTGGGACACCGAAGGGTCGTGCCTGGTCTCAAAACATGCGCCAATGGGGTGCTCACTGGAGCGGTGATACGCAGCTCATCTGGATGTGCCGGGAAAAGGGTCTGGAGATGACGCTCGCTTTCGAGTCTGCTGCCGCCAAAGGGCTTCGCATCGGGCTCACGAAAGCCCCCGATTATGGGATGTTTGACCTGTATCTGGATGACGTGAAGCTCGGAAAGGCAATCGACCTTTATGATCCAAGGGTAATCCGTGCTCCCGATAATGAGTTTAGTGAAATAAAGATCACACCCGGTCCTCATATTTTGAAAATCAAATGTGTAGGTAAGAGAGATCAGTCCAAAAATTTTCTCTTCGGCATGGATTATATCGAGCTTGCCCTTGAAAACCCTTCCCCAACCCCCCCCAAAGCAACCAGAACTGAAACCGAAGTGATTCGGTCCAGGCTCAAGAAACTACTTCGGCGTGCGTTTCGTCGTCCGGTAGATTCCGAAACACTGGATCGATTCGCAAAGTTTGCGCAGAAGCAGATTGCTTCTGGAGCTTCGTTTGAGGAAGCCATGCGCACGATGGTCGGAGCCATCCTCGGCATGCCGGACTTCCTTTATTTTTATGAAGCCTCCGGCAATGAGAAGTTGGGCAACAAAGGTCGAGGTCGTCAGCGAATTAGTGATTTTGAATTAGCCTCACGACTGTCCTTGTTCTTCTGGAGCAGTATTCCAGATGACGCGCTACTCAACCTTGCCGAGTCGGGCAAGTTGAGTGATCCTAAAATACTCAGCGCACAGATTGACCGGATGTTGAATGATCGGCGGTCGGGCCGGTTTTGCGAAAATTTTCCCTCCCAATGGTTGCAGCTGGATCGTCTGATTACGTCGGTTCCGGATCCAAAGAAGTTTCCCTACTTCTATCTGGTTGATGGTTATCGCACCAGTATGCACATGATTGCGGAGCCACTGCTTCTGTTTGAGACGGTTTACATCGAGGATCGGTCCATCATGGAATTGCTGGATCCAAAATTTACCTGGGAGAATCCCATGCTCCACGCGAACTACGCGGGCCACTCCAAGGCCGGTCACGATGTGGTGACGCAGCTTTTCAAACGCGTGCCGCTGACTGACCCGCGCCGTGGTGGTGTGATTACCAGCGCAGCGATCATGACGATGACAGCCACTCCCACACGCACCCAGCCCATCACGCGTGGTGCGTGGGTTAACGCGGTGATCTTCAATGATCCTCCCGAGCCTCCTCCCGCTGATGTCCCACCACTACCTGAAGCCAGCAAGGAAGAACTGGCAAAGCTCACCATTCGCGAGCGCCTGGCCGCTCACCGCAAGCGCGAGGACTGCGCCGGTTGCCATAACAAAATTGATCCCCTTGGTTTTGCATTGGAAAACTACGGACCCACAGGCGTCTGGCGTGACACATACGGGAACGGGCGTGAGGTGGATGTTAGTGGAGTGCTTTTCAATCAGCATGAATTCAAAACTTTAGTGGAGTTCAAGCAGTTGATATTGAAGGAGAAGCATCGGTTCCTTCGCGGTTTCATTTCGCACTTACTGTCCTATGCGTTGGGCCGGGGTCTCGGGCCCGCGGATTCGCCTGCGTTGGATGAAATGACGGCTCAAGCAATGGAAGGCCAGGACCAGATGCGTGCCGTGCTTAAGAGTATTGCGATGAGCGAGCCGTTTCTACACAAGAACACCCTCGCATCGGCTGTGACAGAAAAGAAAGCGCACTCTGAAAAATGAAACGGAGCCATTTCAACATGAATTTAGGCTTCGGCAATTTCGTAACCGCTGCTAATATTAATCAACGAAGGACATTCTAAGATGAGCTACCACGAAGACCGCATTTCCTCAATCTCCCGCCGCAGCTTCCTGGCTTGTGCCGGTGGTGCCTCGCTTGGATTGCCATGGCTTGAGAGTTTTGCCAATGCCAAGGACAGCAAAACAAAGGCTCCGGCACAACGCTTGGCTTTTTTCTACCTTCCCAACGGAATTACTCGCCGCGGCTTCTTCCCCGGTGAAGTGGATCGGCCGCTACCGAAGTTTGCAGGGCAGAACAACGTCTGGCGTTTTGAGGGCAAGGCGGTCCCTTCAGGCAGCCATCCACTGACGCTTACACCGACGCTGGCTCCGCTGCACAAGATGCGGAAGAAAGTCTCACTGATCACCGGGATGGACCGCACATTCCAGCACGGCACCGATTCGCATGCTCAATGTGCGTCCTGCTTCTTGACCAGTGTCGCACCGTACGAGGTCGAAAACTCTGCTTATCCACTGACTCGGACCCTTGATCATGTCGCAGCCGATAGCATCGGTCAGACAACTCCCTACTCGACGCTTGAATTGAGCTGTAACGACCACAAGAACAACATCGAGTCGATCTACTTTGACAACATGTCCTGGTACGGCACCGGACACGTTGCCCCGTCCATGAGAAACCCTCGCAAGGTCTACGACCGGCTGTTCGGCACGCAACTCCACGCACGTTTCCGTAACATCACCGATCTGGCCCTTGGCAATGCCCGCCAACTTCAAAAACGATTAAGCACCACTGACCGAAGAAAATTTGAAGAGTACTTTGAGTCAGTCCGCACGATCGAAACGCGAATGGATCGCATCGATAAAATGAAGTCCGAACTGACTGCCGCCAACATCAAGCGGCCAGCGGAACATTTGCCGCGCAACGAGTACATTCACCTGATGGGTGACCTCTTGGTGATGGCGTTACAGAATGGACTAACAAATGTTGGCTCCCTGATGGTGGGGCCTGAGCGATGGACAACGGCCACCAACTGGGAGGGTATTTTGGACAAGCCCTATAGTCATCACGGTATGACCCACGCCATTGGCGCCCATCTGGAACAGCTCCTTAAACTCGATCGATTCCATGTTTCTGCCTTCGCGCGGCTGCTTGAACGGATGGAGAGTATTGAGGAAGCCAATGGGACCACCTTGCTTGATAATACCATTTTTACACTTGGGGCCGGCATGGGTGATGGTACCACCCATCAGTACAACGACCTGCCCCTGGTTGTTGCAGGTGGCGGAGCCGGTAAGCTTAAATTGGGCAACCACATTCACTGCAAGCGAGGCACCCCACTGGCTAATCTCTGGCTCACCCAATTGCAGGCATTGGGTATCAGTCGCAAAAAATATGCTGATAGCACCGGCGTTATTCCAGAGATTCAAGCCTGACGCTGATTCCAATTGGGATAGTGTGAAAAAGAGTAGGATGTGTTTTGGGAATCGAACCCAACGAACATCGAATCCCCCGTTTTCAGGGGA
>JAPKEI010000011.1 GCA_028872685.1 Verrucomicrobiota bacterium
CGCAATTCCGCCGGCGCTTTCGGTTTGGGATCGATCATATCCATCTGCGGCGGCCCGCCATCGAGATGGATGTTGATAACGGCTTTGTGTGACTTGCCGCCCGCAGCTTCCGCCCGTAGCACATCCGCCAGTGTCAACCCGCCCACGCCCAACGCGCCCGCCCGCAGAAAACTCCGCCGCGAAACGCCATCGCAATGCGTCACTTTGTTACCAATGAAATCAAGCATCGATGAGGTTTAGACTGGGGTGGAGGGGGGATTTCTTCAAGGAAAGATTCATCATAGAGACACAGAGATTATTCACCTCTATGCTGTCTGTGCCTCTGTGCTCTAAAAACCAGCTAAATAAAAACCGGGCTCCCCTTAATCGGCTTCCGCAACTCCGGCGGCAAACCAAATTGTTCATCCACAAAACCATCGAGCCGATCGCGGGTTTTTTGTGAAAGCAACTCATTGAGTTCCTCATCCACATTGCCAGCCAACGCGATCGGCAGGCCGTTGAACACCAAATCCGGCCCATCACAAAAGGCGTAGAAATGATACTCTTCCGCGTCGGCAATGGGCGCGCCGGTGACGAGACAGTGCGAGAGCCATTTGGAAACATCCGCGCCGTGCGCTTCCATCATCGGCCCCGTGCGATCTTCGATTTCGTATTGCTCCATATACACGTTGATGGCCTCGATGGATTCGGCCGAAAGTTCGCCCTGCATTTTCGCGCGGCACGGCAGGCACATCGCGTATTCAAAAATGACCTCTTCGCGATGGAACGCCTTGTGGATGAGATACGCCGTGCCGTTCTCCAATAACGCCCCGTCACATAAAGTGCATTTGGCAAACGGTCCTTCCTCCATAAACGAATGAAACTGCGCCGGCACCGGAACATAATTCGGCCAATACTCCGCCCCTGAAGTTTCTTCAGATTCAGAATCTTCATTTTCCGGTGTGTCACTCACGGAATTGAGAATAGCTTTCGACACCAAATTGTCGAGGCTCCGCCTGTGAATCGAATCACCTTGTCGCCCGCGCTTTCCTTCCTGCACTCTAAATAGAATGACCACACGGGTGACTGATGAATTGGGAGATTCGGATGCGATGTTTGAAACGTCGCTGCGGCCGGTGGCTTTTGAGGAATTCGATGGGCAGGAGAAGGTGCGCGAGCGATTGGAGATTGCCGTGACGGCGGCCACGCAACGGAAGGAGCCGATTGACCATCTGTTGCTTTCAGGCCCGCCGGGATTGGGCAAGACTACGCTGGCGCACATCATTGCCAAGGCGATGGGGGCAAATTTGCGTTGCACGAGCGGACCGACCATTGAGAAGGCGGCGGACCTTGCGGGGTTGCTCACCAATCTTGAGGAGGGCGATGTGCTCTTCATCGACGAAATCCATCGCATGCAAAAAACAGTGGAGGAATATCTTTACCCCGCGATGGAGGATTATCAGCTGGACATCATCATCGACCAAGGCCCGAACGCCCGCAGCGTGCGGCTGAACCTCCCGCGTTTCACTTTGATTGGCGCCACCACCCGCAGCGGGTTGCTGACCGCACCACTACTCACGCGCTTTCCCATTCGCGAACGGCTCAATTATTATGCCGCCGACCACATGACGCGCATTGTCACGCGCTCTGCTGGTTTGCTCGATGTCGCCATCGACGAACAAGGTGCAACCGAAATCGCCCGCCGCAGCCGAGGCACCCCGCGTATCGCCAACAACCTTCTGCGCCGCGTCCGCGATTACGCGCAAGTGAAGGCCGACGGCGCAATCACCAACGCAATCGCCGACACCGCCCTCGCCATGCTGGAGATTGATAGCCACGGCCTCGATGAAATGGACAAGCGTATCCTTGAGACCATCATCGTGAAATTCAGCGGTGGCCCCGTCGGCGTCAACTCCATCAGTGCCGCCGTGGGCGAGGAACCCGACACGCTTGAGGAAGTCTATGAGCCTTATCTAATTATGGAAGGCTACCTCCAACGCACCCCCCAAGGCCGAACTGCGACCGAACTGGGCTACCAACGACTGGGACTGAAAATGGACGGCGGTCGGCAACAAAGTTTGATTTAATCGCAGGAAATCTCTGTCAACTCAGGCGGTTTTCCGCTATTCCTCGCGCAGTTCATGCCGCGACGCGACGACATTCATTCGGTTCTTATTATTGGCGCTGGTCCGATTATTATTGGGCAAGCGTGTGAGTTTGACTATTCGGGCACTCAGGCCTGCAAGGCGCTGCGGGAGGAAGGCTATCGCGTAGTACTGGTGAACTCCAATCCGGCTACCATCATGACCGATCCCGAGTTTGCCGACCGCACGTACATTGAGCCGGTCACGCCCGAGGCGGTTGAAAAAATCATCGTGCGCGAGTTGGCCGAGATGAAATCGCTGAACGCGGAAGGCAAACTCGTGCTGTTGCCCACGCTCGGCGGGCAGACGGGACTCAACACTGCGATGGAACTTTTCCGCACGGGCGTTCTGGAAAAACACGACGTGGAAATGATTGGCGCGAAGGCCGACGCCATCGAACGCGGCGAGGACCGCGAGCGGTTCAAGGATTTGATGCTCGAGATTGGCCTCGACGTGCCCGACAGCGGCATCGCCCACAACATAGAGGAGGCGTGGGTCATCGCGGACAAGATTGGCAAATTCCCACTCATCATTCGGCCCGCGTACACACTCGGCGGCACCGGCGGCGGCATCGCTTACAACCGCGAAGAGTTTGAGGAGTTAGCCAAGAAAGGCGTAGACCTCTCGCCAGTAAACGAAATTCTCGTCGAGGAATCGCTCATTGGCTGGAAGGAATTTGAAATGGAAGTGATGCGCGACAAAGCCGACAACTGCGTCATCATTTGTTCCATCGAGAACTTTGACCCGATGGGCGTTCACACCGGCGACAGCATCACCGTCGCGCCCATCCAAACGCTGACCGACAAGGAATTTCAAATTATGCGCGACGCGAGTTTCGCCATCATCCGCGCTGTGGGCGTGGAGACCGGCGGCTCGAACATCCAGTTTTCCGTGAACCCCGACAACGGTCGGATGATTGTTATCGAAATGAACCCACGCGTGAGTCGCAGCTCCGCGCTCGCCTCCAAGGCCACCGGATTTCCGATTGCGAAAATCGCCGCCAAGCTCGCCATTGGCTACACCCTCGATGAAATCCCCAACGACATCACGCGCGAAACCCCCGCCAGCTTCGAGCCCACCATCGACTATGTCGTCACTAAAATCCCGCGCTTCGCTTTCGAGAAATTTCCACAAGCCGACGCCACCCTTAACACTCAAATGAAAAGCGTCGGCGAAGCCATGGCCATCGGCCGCACATTCAAGGAGAGTTTACAAAAATGTTTGCGCTCAATGGAAATCGGCCGCTCCGGCCTCGGCGGCGACGGCAAGCACTGGCGCGTTGGCGAGACCATCTACGGCGACCGCGACATCTTCCCGCGCGACCTCATCATCCAAAAACTCACCAGCCCCAACGCCGAGCGAATATTTTATCTCCGCCACGCCCTCCGTGCCGGCTTCACCATCAACGAAATTTTCAACCTCACCAAAATCGACCCCTGGTTCCTCGTGCAAATCCAACAGATTGTTGATTGCGAAGAGGAACTCGCTTCAGCTGTGCGTTCAGCTTAGACTTCCGGCCCTTGGACCGGACAACCCTCACTTATCGCTTCGAACGCTTTCGGGCGGTGTCTTCAGGAATTCTGGAAACGGCATTCACGACGTTTTTGCTGTTGATAGCGGTGCAGTGGTTTGAGTTTGGGGCAACGGCGAAGGCGACGATTGCGGCGGCGGGTGCGCTTGGCTTTATGCTGGGTCCGGTGGTGGTTTCGAAAGTGGCGGAGCTCGGCTGGACCACAGGACACGCTGCGTCGCGACTGGCACTGGGCGCGGCAGGCTGTTTTGCTTTGCTAGCTGCAGTGAGCGACCGCTGGCTGTTTATCGGCGGTATCATCGTGGCCACCACTTTGGGGACAGCCGCCATCCCTTTGGTCACGCAGATTTATCAGGAAAACTATCCGTCACGCAAACGCGGCAAATACTTTTCACGCACGGCGATGATTCGCATCGTCAGCGCGGCGACTTTCGGATTATTGGCGGGATGGATTTTAACCAACGGCGATTCCAGCCAAAAGCTAGCTAGTTATCCTTGGTGGTTGATGTTGATTTTCGCTAGCGCATTTGCGTGGGCTTCTTTTTGTTTCTCGAAACTTCCCGCCAAGAAGCTAACGGGCACGAAGGGCACTCACCCTTTCCGTTCATTGCGTTTTTTTAAGGAAGACAAACTTTTCCGGCACATCCTCATTTGTTGGATGCTCTTCGGTATTGGCAATCTGATGCTCTTCCCACTGCGCGTGGAGTACCTTGCCAACTCCGGCGCTTATGCTGATGACTACACACTCAGCTTCAAACCCACGCCGGCAACGATCGCGCTCATTCTCGTTTTCATTCCCAACGCCGTGAAACTGATCTTCAGTCCGCTTTGGGGCAACTTGTTTGATAAAATGAATTTTTTTGTGTTGCGGGTAATTTTGAATTTCTTTTTTGCGGTATCCCTCGTGCTCTTTTTCCACAGCACTTCAATGGTCGGCCTTTGCATTGCGGCAGGATTATTTGGCGTGGCCAACTCCGGCGGCGAAGTAGCGTGGAGCCTTTGGGTTACCAAATTTGCGCCCGCCAAACACGTGGCCGATTACATGAGCGTCCACTTGTTTTTCAACGGCATCCGCAATTTCATTTCGCCATTCCTTGGTTTTTGGCTGATTGGATTAATCCCCGCCAGCAATCTCAGCCTGTTTAGCGCGGGCCTTATTGTTGCCTCAAGCTTAGCGTTGCTCTCGAATTATCCCTCGGGTGAAAAGGCGCGACGTGGCTCGGCATTGACTGAGGAGATTTCCGACTAGCCCAGCAACTCCAGCAAATGCCCGCGCGCTGCGGTGACGTTTTTGTAATCCGCAACCTCCTCCGGCATGGTAGCGATGGCGCGGTGCAAACCGGCTTGGGCTTCAGGAAATTTTTTAAGTTCAGCCAGCGACACATTCACGAGCCGAATACCAAATAGCAACGCGCGCGTTTGCGGCAGCCGACAGAGCACTTGATCTTCAATGCGGATCCACGCCTCGGTGTCAGCAAACGGTGGCGTGAGGTGCGGGATATCGCGGGTGGGATGTTGATTGAGTTTCGACGAGCGGCTGAGGCCCCAGTTGGAGCGCTCCCATGCTCTGCCGGGTTCAAGGTTGGCGAGGAATTTATCAATGCGCGCGCCGAGGTTTTCGTTAAGCGTGGGCACCGGCGAATGGATGGCGTGCACGGGCAGCCCAATTTTTTCCTCCGGCCGCCATGACGATGGGAAACAAACGGCCCCTGCGCGGAATACAAAACGCTCGTTTTCGTCCGGCAACAAAATTAAAAAATCCGGCTCCCAATGTAGCGCCAATTCGCGACAAGTGCCTCCGTCCAATCCAGCCCATTCGGAGCATTCGGCCACCGCCTTCGCCGCAGATGATTCCTCAAACAAATATTGCGCCGGTGCTTCATCCAAGGCCGCACGGCGACCGGCCATCAGCGTATTGTGCTCAGACGTGTCCGCAAAAAATGCCGCCGCATCACCAGGCCTTGCCCCGAAGCGAAACTCAAAATCTTGATCCGGAAATAATCCTAGCCATGCGGGTTGGTTGTCTGGAGTCATAGCGTTTGACCGGTTAGACGCTTCCATCGGTCGGCCCACCGATACCACCACGCGGGTTTGTACATGATTCGGAAAATACTCGCATAATCATCCGACCACAGTGGTGAATCCTCATTCTGAGTGAGATCTGCCAACGGATATCCCCAGAGTTCGGGGATTTCAAAAAAACTGGGGTCGCGCCCTAATAGCACCCAGGTGGATGCGTACACCCATTCCTCGCCGAAGCCACCGTCCGGATTGTCCACCACCATCATGGTGAGATCAAACTCCCGCGCCAGTCGCCGCACCACCGGTTCTAAATCAAGATAACGATTGGAGATATGAACCGCCAATACACCTTTTGGATCGAGGTGTTTCAAGTAAATCGCCACCGATTCCTTGGTCAATAAATGTACTGGGATTGCATCGCTACTAAATGCATCCAGTGCCAGTACGTGAAATCCCTGAGGCTTGCCCGCACGCAGCTCTTCCTCCATCGACAACCGCGCATCCCCCAGCACCACCTCAACCTCTGCACCGCGCTCTTTCGCCTCTAGCAAATACGTAAACGTGCCCACCTCCAGCGATGACAAATTCACCACTTGCGGGTTAATTTCATACATTCGATAGTGATCCCCGTCCTCCGCATATCCGGCCAGTGTGCCCACGCCCAGCCCCACCACGCCCACACGCAAACCTCCCGTAGCATTTTCGTCCAACGGAAAATACTGTACCGCCAACCCCACGCCCGTGGGCGGGCCGTAATAGGTGGTCACCCGCCCACTGACCTCGGCTCCCGTAAATTGGTAACCATGCGTGATACGACCATTGAGTAGCAGACGATACTCATCCCCCATGCTATCCGGATATTCTGATATTTTCAAAATACCATAAAATCCCCGCTCGCGGTAAATAGCGTCGCCGCGACCATCCCGGGCCTGAACGACGAGCCCGACAGCAAGCGCCACCAGTAACGGGACCCAGCCACCCGCGGCCCAGCCCCAGTGGATGCGCCAGCCGCGCCAATCGCGCACGCTGTTCCACACAAAGGCATTGAGCGCCAGCAAAGCGGTAGCCACCCACACACCGGGATTAAATTGGTTGAGATAATGGAATTTGCTGTTGAGCAAATAGTCGCCCGCAATCACCAATGCCACCAGCATTAGCGTCAGCGCGCCAAGTGCGCCGAAAATTCCAGAATAGATTTCACGCAATTCCGTGCGACGCGATGGAGCCCACCAATGATGAAACACCACGCGCGTCAATAAACAGGCCACCACAAAAGGCAACAACACCGTTACCGCACGCCATTTCCCATTCAAGCTGGTGTGCTGCAGAAGTGCCAGACACACCGCCAACCAGCAACCCACCAGAATTAGTCGCAAATGCCATTTGCTGATACGCCAATCCTCGCGCCCCACGCAACAAGCCACAAGAAACAGCAGCCCCACTGCCCAAATCGAGATATGAAATTCCCAGTAGCCATTAAACCAAAGCGGTGCCAGCACAGCCACAAACAGCCCTCCCAATGCGCCGCCAGCGGAAATGCCGAGAAAATATTGCGTGAGCCGTGTCGGCTCTGGCCGCAGGCGATACAGTTCGCCGTGGCACACCATACAGCTTACGAAAAGCGCGCCGCAGTGGAGGCTCACCTGCGTTAGGATGTCCATATCCACCCCTTTCTTTAAGGCCCAGATCACGCCGATCCAAAGCGGCACCAGAAGTGGCACAAAAAGCTCCCGCACATACCAGCGCGGATTATCGAAACAGATGATAAATGTAATGAGATAAAGTGCCAATGGCAGTACCCATAAAAATGGCACCACCGCCACATCGAGGCACAGCTTGTTGGTGGTAGCCATCAGCAATGCCGTACCGCATGCGGGCAATGCCAACCACAACGGCCAGCGCATAGCTTTGGAGACTTTGGTTTCTTCACTAGATTCCTCCAGCTCCACTTTGCCCGCATCCTTTGTGCGGTATATTCGCCACGCCAACCAACCGCACGCCACTCCGTAAAGGAGCATACCAAACGACCAGCCATTCACCTGCAAAGTGCGTGTACTCCAGGGTTCCACAAGGAAAGGATAGCCAATAAGCGCCAGTAATGAGCCCACATTCGAGAGTGCGTAAAGCCGGTACGGCGAGCGGCCCGGATGCGTGCGTGCAAACCACGCCTGCACCAGCGGACCGGTGGCAGAGAGCACGAGGTACGGCAAGCCAATGCTCAGTGTGAGCAGCATCAAAATCTGCGGTGTGGGCGATTCGCCACCCGTGGGCTTGAGACTTTCACTGGGAGTAATGGGCAGCGTAATCACCGCCAGCGCCAGCAACACCCCGTGAATAATCACTTGTTTGCGCAGCGGGAAAAAGTGGTTGAGACAATGCGCGTAGGCGTAACCGCCAAGCAGGAGGCATTGGAAAAACAGTAGGCACGTGGTCCACACTCCGGGCGTGCCACCGAACCATGGGAGAATGTATTTGCCGATCAACGGCTGCACCAGAAACAGTAAAAACGCGCCCCAGAAAATGGTGATTGCAAACAGCGGGAGTCCCACTGTGGGAACTTTGGATTCACTGTCAACCATCGTTGGACTGAAGAATATTCATCAATCCGCGCCGGTTAGCCTCGCGGTTGCGGGCGTCGTGAAATTCAACAGGGTTGAAGTCATCCAGCAAGATACTCCCCTTTTTCGGATCGTACTCACGCACTTTTTTCCACGCTAACCCCAACTCACCCTGCACTTGAGAGTGTTCCGAAAAAAATGGCCCCGATTGGTTCGCCTGTCGCCACCAATCGGACCACTCATTCCGGATGGCATCATCATCCACTGTCGCAGCCATACGTTCGCGAGCCTCTGCGTTGGGGGCCGACGGCGGGCGATGCGCCACGATCTGTTTCGCCGCCGTGGCCACAAAAAATACATTGCCTTGCCCTGATGCGTGGACAATGACGCTGGCTTTGCTAAATACTTCGCGCAGTGTTTTATCCAACGAAGTGGCGAAAAATTTTCGTTTATCTGTGGACTCGCCAAAGCTGTTGATCACCAGTACGCCCTGCGGCGTAAGATGATTGCGAATGGATTCGAACGCCTCCTTCGTCATCAGGTGGCTGGGCGATGAATCGCCAAGAAAGGCATCCAAAACAATGGCGTCGTACCGCTTATCCGTTTGGTTGAGATACTGTCGACCGTCAGAAACAATCACCTTTAGCTTGGACGAATCGAAATCAAAATGCTGCTCAGCCATGGGCACCACCGCCCCGTTTATTTCCACAACATCCACCTCAATACCATCATGAACAAATTGCATTGGCACAACGCCCACGCCCATGCCGATGCAGAGGGCTTTTTCAATCTTGGGGGTGTATGCATGTGCCAACCAACGCAGCGCACCGGTAAACAACGAGTTGCTTTTGCGGGTGATGGGATCGTATGTGTTTTGAATGAGTTGATCGTTAAGGTATCGGCGCTCTTGATAGTCACCACTGCGATACTCGATGACGAGCAGCTCGCCATAATTCGAGTTCGCGCGGTAAAGCACTTCCCATGTTAGCCCGCCGTATTTCATCGTATCTGAAAACTGGCCTCGCAATCCACTGTGGCCAAGGCCGAAGGTGAGCAGCACGGCTACTACCAACGCGGTTACGGCCGATTCGTTGCGCCCCCACACCATAAAGTAAACCGCCGCCAACGCAACCAAGACGCCCGCGGTAATCAACATTGTCACGGAGTTTTTAAAATGGGGGATAAGCACGTAGCCAATCAGCACCGCGCCCGCCACGCTACCGAGGGTGCTGATGGCGGTGAGGCGGCCCATGTTTCCACCCACTTGTTTGACATTTTGCGTGAGCATGCGCACGAGGAATGGGCCGGTCATCGCTAACAAGGCCAGTGGGATGAGGAACAGAAACGCCGAGGCAAACAACGACGCCCATTCGAGCGGAAGTTTCAAAAGTTTAAAACAAATCGGCTTCACCATTGGCACTGTAGCGACGAGGTACACGGCGGCTCCGAGAATAGAATAATAGAGAAAATTCAGGCGCGGTGAGCGATCCACCACATAGCCGCCCACGAAATAACCCACCGAAAGCGCCACCAGCGTGACGGCTATTTGGGCCGTCCACACAAAATGCGATGTGCCGAGAAAAGGCGAAAGCATTTTTGCGCCAAGGATTTCTACAATGAGAATCA
Organism: Verrucomicrobiota bacterium; assembly: GCA_028872685.1. Classification (GTDB taxonomy): domain Bacteria; phylum Verrucomicrobiota; class Verrucomicrobiia; order Limisphaerales; family UBA1100; genus JACNJL01. The sequence goes on from JAPKEI010000011.1 coordinate 9,861, forward strand.
CCGCACCTGTGATCGTGGCGGTGAGGTACAGAAATCGGCGCAGTCCAGCGGATAATTCTTCGGAATCAGACTCAGTGAGGGATTGTTTTAATTTGTTCACGATGATGCGGCGGCCAACGCCGGCCATAAACGGGCACTCATGGCCGCGCCTTTGTGGAAACAGGTGAGGTCGAATTTTTCGTTAGGTGAATGGAGGTTGTCGTCCGGCAATGCCAGCCCAAGCAGCAGCGAATCTGCGCCCAGCACTTTCTTGAATTCCGTGATAATCGGAATGGAACCGCCCTCGCGCAGAATGACCGGCTCGTGCCCAAAGGCGGCACGCAATGCACCCAGCGCCGCCTGCGCTTGCGGGCCGCGGGGCGACACCAAATAAGGCTCGGCACCATGGCCTTCCTCGATTTCCAAACGGACACCGGGCGGGCAAAGGTTTTTCAATTGTTTCTTTAACAGCCGCAAAATTTCGCGTGGTGATTGATCGGGCACAATGCGACAGGTGATCTTCACGCGCGCCCACGCGGGGACGATCGTTTTGCTACCTTCACCCTGATAGCCGCTGGTGAGTCCGTTGATTTCCAGCGTGGGCCGCGCGCTGCGTTGCTCGATGGCGGTGAAGCCCGCTTCGCCAAACAGACCATTCACGCCGAGTAGTTTTTTGTAGCCCGCCTCGCTGTACGGCAGCCGCTTGAATTGCTTCCGTTCGTGGGCGGAAAGTTTTTGCACTCTGTCGTAAAAACCGGGCACAGCGATACGGCCTTTCTTGTCGCGTAACGCCGCCAGCATTTGACTGAGCGCCATCGCAGGGTTTTGCACGCTGCCGCCGTAAATACCCGAATGCAAATCTGCCTTGGGCCCGCGCACGGTGACCTCCATCGCCGCCACGCCGCGCAGGGAGTACGTGAGCGCGGGGTGTTTTTTGGAAGGCATACCGGTGTCTGATACGACCACAGTGTCGCATTTTAACTCGCGCTTCTTTTGGCGAAGAAATTTCATCAAGCTTTCGCTGCCCACTTCCTCCTCGCCTTCGATCACAAACGTGAGGTCGCACGGCAATTCTGTGCCGGTTTTCAAAAACGCCTCCACCGCTTTGAGGTGCGCAAAATGCTGGCCTTTATTATCTGTTGCCCCGCGCGCGTACACTGCGCCATTGCGGATGGTGGGCTCGAAAGGTGGCGAGTTCCATTCGTGCAATGGTTCCGGCGGTTGCACGTCGTAATGGCCGTACACCAAAAAATGCGGACGCTTGCCCGGCCGCTTCGGCGTGGTAGCCGTGACGATCGGATGAAAATCCGTAGCGTGCTTGCGTGCCTTGAGCCCGATGGCACGGCAATGATTCACCACCCAATCCGCCGTAGCCCGGACGTCTTTAGCGTGTTTGCTTTGAGCGGAAACGCTGGGCAAGCGAAGGTACTCGCAGAGCTCCTCTTCAAAGCGTCCGCGATGGGCTTGGAGGTAATCAAGAACCGGTTGCATCCGCGCGGAGTGTACCAAAAGGCAGCAGGCAATCAATCCTCGTCCCCGCCGGGAATGAGCCACCTCAGAAGGCCCAATGGATTCACGACCATATCCTCTTCCTTGTTGAGCAGCGGAATGGGCAGTTTGCGGATTAATCCACCCGGCAAGCCCGTCAGTCGTCCACTCAGCATCAGTCCCAAACCCAGATCGTTTGTCTTAAAAGCCACATTGTTCAACGGGCCTGTGATCGAAAGACATGGGGGGATTTCCACAAATTTTTTCTTTGGGAAAACAATCGCAGTCGGGCTGTATTTGTTTGCTAAATCAGGAGCAAACTCGATGGTCAATTTCTCGTTAATGAGCGATTTGTTCCAATTATTGGCCAGTTTAAAACCACCCCTGATATTCGCCCGAACGAGTGGCCCGGCCACTGTAAAATCGTGTGAGATGAGTCCATTTTCTACAGAAACCAACAACTGCCCTTGATCCAAATGACTGGCCCCCAATTCATTGTCACCCAATAGTGACGCAATTTCTCCCAAGGCACCCGACACCCCATCCATGGGTAATGACAGGCCGGGGATATAGTCAATGATGCTGGTCACAGTAGAAGGGATGAGATTGGGTTTGGGCATTTTGCCATCACGAAAAAATGCCCAATGCGCTTTGGTGGTCGTAAAAAAGGCCGGACCGTTTTCAATCCCACGCAGCAAAAAACTATTTTGAAACTCGGGCCCATTTAGTGCATTAGCGGCCACATGGAATCGTGTATCGAGCAAACCGTAATTATGCGTGCGCTTTATTTTGAAGTAGTCGATCAGTTGATTCAGCGGGAGCTCTTGACAAGAAAAGTTCATCGCGTAGCGCGTGCGATTTCCTTGGGGCACGAACCAGCCTTCTGCCATAACGGGGGCACCAAAGAGTTTCATTTCCAGCGGTTTCAAATGCACTTCGCGGCCATCGCGCACAATGGTGCCAAACACATTCGTGGCTGTGAGGCCAAACCAGCGCATCTGTTTAACATCGAAATCCCAACGAAAATTCTGGAACACCGAGCGCGACGTGGCGGGCACAGTCGGCTCATCAGCGGGCTTGGCACGGCGGAATTGTTTGAACATTTTTTCCAATGCCGTGATGTCGAGTGCCTTGGATGAAACCCTCAAATGACCCAACGGCGCATCGCGACGAGACAAATCCAAAGTACCCGACACGTTGAAACTCGATTGCCCGTTGAAAATATTGGTGGCCGTTAAATCCGCGGAACATTGATTGATATGATAAATGTGATTGGTCACACCGCCTTTCAGATTCAGGAACAACGCACGCGCGGGGGAGCGTTCGGGGTCGCTCATCAACCGCACACGATCCGCCTGAAAAAGGGTTTCCACGTGGCCTCCGCCACTTTCATCAAGGTGCACGGAGCCTTTGAGCATTTTAAGGCGAATGGTGCGAAAGGCCGGTCCACCGAGCAAATCGGACACGGGGGCGAGGGCGAGTTGATCCAAGTTACGGCAGTCCCATTCCAAATTTCCCTGCCGGCGGAAGGGATTGAAATCACCTTTCACACTGAAGTTGCCGCTGTGTTTGTTATTGATAAAAATAAAACCGCGAGTGCCGTGAGACACAATCCTCCATTCGTCCGTGCCGGGCACGGGTTGGCGAGCGAGATCGAGCGTAGCAGTGGCACTGAGGACTTTGTCGGGCCATTGTTTGGTGGGATCATCCATTCGTGTGCTGGCGAGTTCCACATCGCCTTTCAATTGAAAACCGCCTTGGCCGTCGCTAGAAATTTCCAAGCGTCCCGGATGCTGCAGCACGCCTTGTGTGAGTTTGCGCGGGGCGAGTTTTTTGCCCAGCAACGGCTGCAGCAGTTGATGATTGATAAAGCCCTGTTCCTTTTCTGCCGGAGGTTGAAACATCACACGCCAGCGATTGGCTCCGGGCCAGTGGTGGCCGCTGAATCGCAGACGGGCGGCGGTTTTGTCGGGCAACATCACTTTGAGCTTGGCCTCCCGCACGGTGTTCACAAGTTGCCCGTCCTTGGGAATCGAGCGGGAATAATCCAAGAATAACTCAGCATTCATCGGCGCCTTGGGCCAATCAAAATCGCGCGCTTCGGCCAGCAGTCCGCTGGCGTGAATGAGCCCGCGCCAGGTGCCACCGCCTTGGCCGTCAAGTTTCACCCGGGTTTTCCCAGGCCACTTGAGCTTACCACCGGTCCATTGAAAAGCTCTGTCGCGGCCGGCCAGCCATGGCGCGATCAGGCGATGGTCCAGCTCGGCTCCGGCCAGCGTGAATTCCGCCGCGCCAGTTTGCGGATGCCAGCCACCGGTGATTTGCAGCTCGCCATCGAGCACATCACCCCGCGGAAATTCAATTCGAAAATCCCGCATCGATATTGGCCAATCCGCCGTGCGGCCTTCATCTACGGCCATTTCCCCGCTAGCGGTGAACGTCACCGATGCGGGCCAGCCGGGTTGGCGGGCGTCCGAAAAGATTGCGTTCCCTCCCACTTGAGTTTGTTTTCCGGGTGAATGTTTCACCGAAACTGTGGCGGCAAGCACGCCGTTGGTGAATTGTGTGATACCCGTGGCCGCGGCAAACTGGCCGAGCTTAAAATCTTTCAAAACGACTTGTGAGAGATCCACTACACCCGCGTGCAAATCCCATTTCCCAATGGCGGTGAGATGCGGCGCAGTTTCGCGCCCTTGTAGGGACACGCGTGCCCCAAGGCTGTTGATGGCAAGGCGACGGCCTTCATCGAGCCGCAGATCGAGATTTGCGCGCGTGAAGATGTTTGTGATGCCGCGTTGCCCGTGCCTATTTTGAAAGGTGAAGTCTGCCAACTGCAACTGGCCTTTGGCAGTCTGAAATTGCGGCGCGCGTAGGCCAGCCGTCACAGTTCCGTTAAAATCAAGCGTGCCGCTCAACACCTTGGGGGGCCGGGAAACCCACGGACGCATCCGGGACAAATCGGCTCGTAGGGTGGTGTAACCGCTCAGGGTTTGCTCACGCAAATTGCATTGCACATTGTGGCCGGTGGCATTGAGTACCGGGGCATTGGTGCTACCGAGGTTCAATGAATATTGGGTAAGCGTCAACTGCTGGCGAAAGTTTTGCAGCACCCCGTTCGCGCGCAGGCTGGCGGGCAAGGTGCGGAGATCGGCTTCCTCCAGCTGCAAGCCTATGCCTTTGGCCGCAACCGCAAAGCCGATGCGACGCCCGGCTTCCTGAAAATGAATCCTTAACCCGGCGGACACATGGCCTTCGATGGCGTATTCACCCAGCAACGTTTGCCAATCGGCGAGGTTGATATTTTCGGTGGTCAGGGTGAAAAATGATTCACCCACGGGCGCGCCGCGCGTGCTCCAGTCAAATTGCATCGGCTGATCAAGTTTCCCGACAAGCAATGGACGGCCCTCATGGATAGCACTCACGTCCAGTGTATCCAACAGTGCGGTGTGGGCGGTTGTGTCTATTTTAAATGCATATTTCGCCGTGCCGATTTCCAATGGTGGAGTGGCAATTGTGACGGTGCTGAGGTGAAGCGGCTGCGCGCGCATCGTGCCATGTACTTCCAGCGATTTTCCAAAATCCAGCACGCGTACGCGGTTGGTGGAATTTAGCACGGTGGAATGAAAATCAACCCCCACCGGACGTCCGATGAAATTCAGCACTCGCTGATCCACTCGATGAAGCGCCACGGTCATATCTGCCCCGCCCGCAGCAGGTTGCAATGTGCCGTTCGCGTCAAGCCTGCCCAAGGCGTTGCCGGCGTGCGTAAAGTTAAGGGCGAACCGCCGCAGTTCATTCGCAGTGGCCTCGGCGTATAAATTGGCTTTCAGTCCCGAGGCAAAGGCAAATTGACCTGTAGCCAGCGCCACCTGTAAATATCCTTCGCTTTCCACTCGGGTGGGCAGCAGATGCTCATCAAGTTGATGTATGAACTTAAGATGAAACTTACCGGCCAATCCTTGACCGGACTGCTGGAGCGGTTTCAACGAATACCCCGCGCGGCCTTGCACAGTAATTTGGCCGGGTTGTCCGGCGGCGATTTCGCTGCTAACGATGTGAAGACCGGAAAAATGCGCGGTCTCCGTGCTCCCACTTTGATGATCGCGACGATACTCGACGCGCGCGTTTGTTACTGAAAAGTTCTCAATCCGGATTGGTTTATTTTCGCTATCCGATCGGGGGCGGTCGAGCAAGGGGGCGTAGTTGGGCTTGCCATTGCGATCGATGTGGAGGAATAGCTCCGGTTCTTCACAGGCAATTTTCCCAAACTCCATTCGGCCCGCCAATAGATCACGCCATTGGTAGTTCACCTCAACACGGGCCGCCTTGAGCAAGGGGCGTTCGCCGGTGGCGTGGAGGGTAACGCCCTCCAAACGCAGTTGACTGTTGAGCGTCCACTCGGCATTTTCAAAACGCACCGTGGCGTTGAGTGCGTGGTTCACTTTGGGCAATAACGCGGCGCGCAGAAACCAGTTGCTGGTGAGAACCATCCAACCCACAGTAAACAGTACCGCCAGCATCGCTCCGCCCCAAAACAAACGTCGCCGCCAGCGGGCCGGTTTGCGGGGCTTGGACTCCAATTTTTTTGGAAAACTCTCCATTCAATCAACTTTTAACCGGTCGAGAGAGTAACAGAGTAGGATGGGAAAGTCGGTCTTTATTTGGGTCTGAGTTTGATCATTCTCGGCTTTTAGTGGCGGCTCAACAAGTGCACAGTGCGCCGTGTTAATTTCCATTGCCATTCCCGCCTTCAATGAAGAAAAGCTGTTGGGTGAAACTTTGACTTCGGTGAAGACGTCGGGAGCAGCGTTCCGTGCACGGGGATGGGAACTGGAGGTGGTGGTGTGTGATAATAATTCCACCGACCGCACGGGCGCAATTGCGGAAGCAAACGGGGCGAGGGTGGTGTTTGAAGCGGAAAACCAAATCTCCCGAGCGCGCAATGCCGCTGGGCACGCGGCGCGCGGGGATTGGATTATTTTTCTCGATGCGGATTCCACCCCGTGCGAAGGGCTCTTTGCCGCCACGGCGGAATTAATGGAAATGGATAGTACCCTTGGCGGCGGAGTGGTGATTCGAATGGAATGCATGCCGTGGTGGGCGCAGATGGGTTTATGGAAATGGAATATGATCAGTCGCGTGTTCAAGCTGCCGGCGGGCTCGTATATTTTTTGCCGGGCGACAGCCTTCCGCGAGTTGGAAGGATTTAGCCACAAACTGTTTGCGGCGGAGGAGATTGAATTCGACCTCCGGCTCAACCGGCTTGCCCGCCGCCGGGGACAACAGATTCACATCATTCGCCGTCCGCCGTTGCTTTCCTCAAACCGCCGAATGGTGATGTATTCCCCCTTCAGGCTGTTATGGTTTTTGATCGTCACCACCTTCACAGCAGGCTTCAACCTCCGGCGGAGGGAAACATGCAACTGGTGGTACGATGGCCAGCGCTAAGGTTGTTGGCGCCGCAACTGATCCAACCCATTCAAACGCCGTGGTTCTTCCAAAGGCTTAACATCGGGCTCTTTCAGATCGATCCCGTGTCGATCGCGCATGACTTGCTCCTTGCGTTTTCGATCTTCATCCAAATTCACCTCCCACTTACGAGTGAGTAAGCGCTCGTTGAACTGGGCCGCCTTCAACCCGGGCTTGTCCTCCAGCTCACTCAAGGCCTTGGCGTAAGCCGCCTCGGGCGTGGCCAACACAGTGGGCCGCATCATCACGATTAGTTCGTTGCGCTCATTCACATCTACGGTGCGCCGAAACAGTGCGCCCAATAATGGGACATCGCTCAATAAAGGTACGTTACTTTCCGTCTCGGTGACCTTGGTTTTGATAAACCCACCGAGCACTACCATCTCGCCATCTCGCACATTTACCTTGGCATTAGCAGAACGATCGGTGGTGATGGGCACGGCATTACCGTCGATGATTTGTGAGCCAACAATGTCCTGAATTTGCTGCACAATTTCCATGGATACCACACCTTCGTCGTTGATGAAGGGCAACACTTCAAGCGTGATACCGATTTGTTGCATTTGATACTGCGAACTGGTGCCGCCGTTGATGTCACGAATGGATCCGGTAACGACCGGACGCGTATCACCAATGAACAGATCAGCCTGCGAGGCATGCGTAGTTTGGATGCGCGGACGTGAAAGGATTTCCACGCGGGTATCGTTATTGATCGCCTCAAGAGCCAGCTCCCAGCTGAGACCGAACTTCCCCCAGTAATTGAACCCGGAAGTAGCTCCAGACACGGCGTTGGTAACAAACGCAGCCGGTCCAAATGCCGAACTCAGCGCACTGGCAAAACCACCGGCAGTGGGGGCATTACCCTCGCCGATTCCTTCCTGTTGTTCGCGGATGGATACGCCAAAGGTGGAGTCATCACCAAGGGCCACGTCCATGATGATGGACTCGATGAGCACCTGCGGTTGTACGCGGTCCAACTTATCAATGAGTGCCTTGGCCTGCAGCACCTGGGCGGGGTTACCCACGATGATAACCTCATTACCGCGTTCCCATGAGATGATGGAAGTTTCGCCAAGAATGGCCCCGCCCGTGCCGCTAACGGCCGCGCCCTGAACAACCTGCGAAAGGCGTTGTTGTAACCCCCCCCGCGTGTTGCTGCCCGAGGACCGCGTGCTAGTGGTAGCCGGCTGGAGGCCTGAGTCGAATCTGGTGCTGCCAGTGCGGCTAGTAGTGCCGCCACGACTGGTAGTGCCAGTACTGCCAGGACGCGTGTTGGTGGCGGGGCGTTGAGATGTAGGTCCATTAGCTGTGTACGAACCAATCACTTGCGCGATATCTGCTGAGAGAGCGTATTTGATCTTCACCACAGCGATTTCCTGATCATTTATTTCCTCAACATCAATATACTCCAACATATCTAGCATACGGCGCACGTTGTTGGAAAAATCGCGGAGCACAATTGTCCCGGTGCTCTCAACGGCCGTTACTGCCTGAGGCGACTTGGCAAACGCCACGAGCAGCTCAACTGTTTCGGAGGCCTTCACGTGCTTGAGCTTGTGAACGTAGTTTATGTACACATCGCCCTGGGGCAAATCTTCCTTGTTCAGCACGGTGATTGGCGGTGGACTTTTCACTACCTCAGCGGAGGGTATGGCCTGCACCACCTTGGCGTTTACCTCCACGATGGCGATCCCGCGCGTGGACATCAGCGTCTCATAAAATGTCTTAGCCTCAGACCGGGTGAAGTCGTTCTTGGTGCTAAAGTTAAAAGTCACCTTCGGCAGATTTATGGCCTGGATTATGGTTTTGCCAGTCAGCTCACTGTATTCCTCCAGCAAAGTATCGAGGTCGATTCCCTGCATAACAGCACCCCTTTTCAGCACAATGGGTTCCGCCTCGGGGGCTTGCGGCGCTGGCGGCGCTTGTTGAGCGCGGCCCGGGCCGACGAGGGCCAGCAGCACGAGGGTGGCAATGATTTTTTCCATAATCTCTATCTTTCTTTCGCTAGGTTGAGTTGGGTTGTAAAATTAAACGGCCTATCGTTTCTTTTTCTTCTTAGACTTTTCTTCACCAAAATTGGGTTTGGGATAGCTGGCAACGAATGACATTTGCACTTGCACGCGTCGGCGATCGCCGGTCGGGCTGATTTTATAATCACTCACGCGAATCATTGAATCCTCCTTGCCGGCCACGTCTTGCAGGAATTTCACGAGATTGATCAGGCCGGTTTCAAACGTAACATTGCGTTTGTGTTCCTCGAATGGGTTGTCTTTGCGGGTGCCCGAGCGCGCGAGGACATTTCTGGTCAGCGTGATACCGTTGTCCCCCGCCTCCCGGCGCAGGGTCTCAAGCACCTTGGCGGCTTGCTCACTGCCGCTGGCCACGCTGGCCTTGGGGTTCAGCTCGGCCACCTTTTGTTTGTATTCCTTATGATTTGCCTGAACCATTTTTTCACGCCCCAATTCCACTTCGTGCTTGTCCAGTTGACTGCGCAAGGCGAGCAATCCTGGCTCCATCGAAAGCCACACCAGATTACCCACCACTAGGGCGCACATCAGAAAAATAATCGCCGCACGGCGCTCCTCCGCTCTCACATTCAGCATGTTCAGGATCGTGATCATTTCAATGGGGTGTTCGGCCGAATCATGCAAATAATTGTCCAACGCCCAGGCCCTTCAACGCCAGCTGCCCCTTCGCGCGAATCGGTGGTCGTGACATCGTGAAACAACTTTCGTTGCTTTTTGGAAACCGGATCAGTCACCATAATTCTTGCTAGGTTATTGCGATAGTCATCCACCCGTTTGCCCTGCCCGGATTTCACCTCACCGTTGAGCGTGATATTGTTTCCCTCACCCCTCACCTCCACCGAATTGATAAAGCCCAGCGACAGTTCTTCCGGCATTTGTTCGGACACTTCCTTGAGCACCTGCAGGGCGGTCATGCGGCTATTGCGCTGAAGCACCAGTAGGTTTCGTTTGGCAACGAGAACTCCCACCTCTTTCTCCATTGCCTTCATTTTTTTTAACTGCTGATATTTTGCTTCCTCCCGTCCGGCAGTTTGCGAATTCAACACAAAATATCCGACAAGCAGCATTCCATAAAGTAAGAGCATCCATGAAAGAATGCCGCCGAGCACGCGGTCCACGTCGCGGCGATGATAGTCCGCCCGGCGC